>JBALVP010000009.1:0-22053 GCA_036961395.1 Porticoccus sp. | reverse complement strand
GAAGCAGTAGGTTTTTACTGAAGTAGCGGGTTTTGATTGAAGCGGCTAGGTGAGATGGTGGTCATTGCTCAACTCAACACTCATAAATTTTCTCCTCAAATCCCAGAGTAAGTGATGACATTAACTGCCAAATTATTAGGAGATTGCTCTCCTTATATTTATAACCTCGTTTACGATATAGATGTACGCCTGCTTTTTATCGAATGTTTGGAAAACCCTTCAGACTCTGAACCAACCTTGCGTATAGTCTTTCCCGATATCGTATCTTATTCAGAAAAAAACCAGAGCGAGGCTCTGGATGATGAGTTGATGGATGATTTGGTAAGTATGGACTGGACCAGTGATAATAAAATCACCCTTCTTACTTGCAAGAAAGAAATACTACTTGAACTGACAGGTAAGCCCTTTTCCGAAAAAATCAGCTAACCTCAGAATCAGTGATAGAAACGATGGTGTAGTGTTTTCATCGCCAATGGTGACTTTAGATTAATCTTTAACAGCTAGCTGGGTCTGCGGGCTAGTACTCACCACGAAGAACGCATTCATTTTGATAATACTCTAAGGCCGCACCTCGTCTCACAGGCCTTCCTTTTAAATCTTCTGCATCTTGCAGCAGCTGTTTACACCTTTCCTGCATTTCAACTTCTTCTTGTTCTGTCAATGCAGTGTCAGATGATGAAGCGCAGGCGCTCAGCAGAAAAGCCAAAAACATAGCTACAACAATCGACTTAAACAAAGTAATGGTCCACCTTCTGAATAGTATTGAGTGGATAATATAGGTTATTAGGGTTATAAATAAAAGTAGCGCCGAAGGGTGGCGCTGATTCAGAAAAACATGAGTCAGGTAGAAGCTTGTGATATGTCATTTTTATGACCGCCACTTGATGTCTGATTTAGGTGTTTTGGACTAACAAAATCCTAATGGACGCAACGTATTTTTTTATGGAGTTTGTTGGTGAGGGTTGATCTCTGCTAATAATAAGGTTTTTTTTATAGCTTGATAGCCCTAGCTTTTATCCTGTAGGGTTGGTTGATAGGCATTCCTTTTGAGGTTGTAGAGGGGTATTTCTGGATATGGCGACCACAGACGCCACTAGTCATGAGCCCATTTGTGTCGCTTGTCCATCTTGCGATCTCATGTTTGATGTGTCATCGCTTAATGATGGCGAAACGGCACGCTGTTCACGCTGCCAACATTTCCTGACAACCTATCGTACGAATGAGCTTAACCAAGTTATGGCTTATACAATATCAGCGCTCATTCTGTTGATATTGGCCTGTAGCTATCCATTCTTACAGCTCGAATCCGGCGGCCTGCAAAGCATGATGACGCTACCGGAAACGGCCTCTAAATTATGGCAATATAATATGCCGGGTTTGGCTTTTATTGTTGCTGCATTCATTATTTTTCTTCCGGCTTTTATATTAATTCTGGTCTTGGTGCTAGTGGGAGCCTTGATCATGGAATGGCACTATAGTTGGTTGCGGCCGGTTGGCCGGTTGATCTACACATTACAGAGCTGGGCGATGGTGGATGTTTTTTTCATCGGTGTTCTGGTTAGCCTGGTGAAGGTTGGTGGAATGGCCAGCATGTCGATGGGCATCTCTTTTTGGGCCTATGCTGTATTTAGTATCCTGTATATTCTGTCTGTCTATGGACTTGACCGCACGCAGTGTTGGCATCGTATTGAGGCATTGAGCGAATCATGAGCGAGACACATGCTACCGCTACATCACGTGGACTTGCCTCTTGCCATCTGTGCCTAAAGTTGGTTGATAGTCAGCGACACCATTGTCCACGTTGTGGTGCTTCAGTACACCTGCGCAAGGCTGACAGCATACAGCGGACACTGGCTCTGCTGATTGCGGCTTCAATCCTTTATATTCCGGCTAACCTCATGCCAATCATGATTACCGATCAACTGGGAGTCTCGATTGAGAGCACTATCATTGGTGGAGTGTTGTTGTTGATTGACATGGGTTCGTATGCCATTGCCGCTGTGATTTTTATTGCGAGTGTGATGGTGCCGTCGGGAAAATTATTGACCATGTATTATCTGTGTTGGAGTGTTCGTCATGCCTCCCCAGATACGGTGAATCAGCGAACAATAACTTATCGAATCACTGAATTTATCGGCAGGTGGTCGATGATTGATGTATTCGTGGTAGCTGTGCTGGTGGCCTTAATACACATAGATAATATACTGGTTATTCGCCCCGGGGCAGCGACGATTGCATTTGCCAGTGTTGTCATGATCTCTATGGTAGCCGCAGAGAGTTTCGACCCTAGAATGATGTGGGACCAGGTGGAAGATAGTGATGAGTGAAATGAAGCCCTCAATAAGTAGCGGTAGGAAATTTACTGCCGTCTGGATCGTCCCTCTGGTGGCATTGGTGATTGGGCTATCAATGGGTATTCACCATTTTATGACCCAAGGACCGACAATCACGATTGATTTTAAAACGGCGGAAAGCCTTCAGGGGGGAAAAACTAAAGTAAGGCTGCTCAATGTTGATATTGGTGTTGTCGAGAGTGTGGCACTAAAAGAAAATATATCCGGTGTCACTGCAACGGTGAAACTGGGGCCTGAAGCAAGACCTTTATTGCATGAAGATACACGTTTCTGGGTTGTACGTCCCCGTGTTGGTGCGGGGGGGGTGTCTGGTCTTAGTACCCTCCTTGGCGGTACCTACATTGAGATGTCCCCTGGAACAGGCTCAGATAAACAGCGGGAATTTGTTGGTCTCGAAGAGCCACCCCAAACGCCGTTAGATGCACCTGGTGTGCGTTTGACCCTGTTGAGTAAACGCGCTGGGTCACTCAGCGTCGGTGAGTCAGTGGTGTTTAGAGGTTACAACGTTGGGCGTATTGAATCCATGGAGTTTGACGAGAAGGGACGCCAGGTACGTTACGATATTTTTGTTGATGCACCGTTTCATAAGCTGATTAATAGCAATACCCGTTTTTGGAATGTTAGTGGTATCTCTCTGACGGCCTCCGCTGAGGGTTTTCAAGTCGAAATGGGCACTATGGATACCCTATTGCTTGGCGGGGTAGCCTTTGATGCTCCCCCAGGGTTGCGACCGGGCAGTGCAGTAGACAATGGGCGGGAATACCATCTGTATGAATCCTATGATGATATTCTTAAAAATCCCTACACCTACGGTTTGTACTACGTTGTGTCGTTTTCCCAATCGGTGCGTGGTTTGGAGCCTGGTGCCCCGGTGGAATACCGTGGTATCCCCATCGGTCGTGTAGAGCGCATCCTACTGAAAGAGTTAACAGCAAACAATTTGTCAAAAGTAATCACAGCAGAAGGTTTGTCAAAAGAAAATAGTACTGCTGGTCAAGCCATTCCTGTTCTGATTTATCTTGAACCTGCACGCATGGCGCTACCGGATAATCAAGAATCTATTGTTGCTTTAAAGCAGGCGATTGAGGGTGGGGTCCCCAAGGGGCTGCGTGCCACATTAATGACAGGTAACTTGTTGACAGGTAAGCAATTGGTCAATGTGGATTTCTTCCCGGAGGAAGAGCCTGCTGAGCTGGGAGCATTCGAGCAATATGTGACTATCCCCACTATTGAAACAGGTGTTGGACGCTTGGAAAACCAGCTCAGAAGCTTCCTTGATCGGCTTGATGCATTACCCTTGGAAGAAACTGTGGCGGGAGTTAATAAGGTATTAGGTACTGCTGACAACTCGTTATCCTCGTTGACGGAGACCTTGGATTCTGTCAACAACATTGTAGACAGTGACGATTCTAGAAGGCTTTCCTCTGAGCTTGTGGCAACTCTTGGGGAGCTTCGCAGTGCCCTTACTGGTATTGCTCCAGACTCTGAAATGTATCAGGGTCTGGGCGCAACGATAACTTCGCTGAATGGGTCGTTGGAGAACCTGGATGCCTTAATCCGTAAAGTATCGGACAAGCCAAACTCTCTAATTTTCCCCTCATCACCAGAAATGGACCCAATACCGGAGGCCCGCCCCTGATGAAGTATTTAGTATTAATAGCCGTATTACTTGCCACTGGTTGTTCCAGCTCTGGGCCTACACTTAAAAAGTACCTGTTACGCACGGATACACCCAGCCAGTTTACCCTTCAGGATTCAACGGAAGTGGTTGGCATTGGTGGGATAGTGGTGGCATCTTATATTAATGATCTGGGTCTTGTGTTGGAAACCAGTAATGGTGAGGTACGTGTAGCGCGTGATCACCAATGGGCCGAACCCTTGCGTGAAAGCTTGCGTTCATTTCTCTCCAGTAAAATATCTGAGGAATCTGGTCAGGTGATTCGTGCTTTTGACTATGGAAAGGTCAACTGGTCTAAGCGCATCGATATTCGTATCGACGAACTTCATGGAACAGCCAATGGCGATGCGAAGTTAGTGGCTTATTGGACGATTACTGACCCTGCTGAGCGCACGGTGTTATCGGAGAGTGGCTTCCACGATACCGAAGCACTCGGCCATGATGGCTACGACGCATTGGTGCAGGCAGAAAAGAAACTGCTGCGTAGGTTAGCTTCAGCTATTTCGGCAACACTATAGGTGGTGGCTGTAGCCCATCTAAAAAAATGAAACTTACTAAAAAAATTAGTACGACATTATTTGTTTTCGTTTTACTAATGGGAACAAGTAGCCTGTGGGCGCAAGCAGGTGATGAGCCTTTGTCTGCAACAAGTGAAGAAGAATTGCCTGAAAATAAGCCGGTTGAGGAGGGGTTAACAGAAGCAGAACAAGCTGAGAAAGAAGCTAAGGACGATGTTGAGGAGCAGGCAGAAGATTTAAGGGAAGCCATTATTGAGAATATTGATGTCACCGATGAGGATAATGAGTTAACGAAACCTACTGAGCCGTCAGAACCATTAGAAGCGACACCCGAATCTACACCTACACCAGAGTCTACACCTACACCAGAGTCGACAACTAAAACTGAAGAAGAGGGTACGCTTTGGTTTGATCGGCTCCGCATTATCCCTAGAACCATGAGTACGTTACCGGAGTACGTACCTGGATTGGCAGGTAATAACTGGATTTTTTTTGGACGGACGGAAGTTGAGTACGCTCACTTTTCCTCAGGAAGGCTTAGCGACGAGTCAGAATTTAATGTTCGAAGCGTAAGAGCGGGTCTTATTAAGGTATTTTATAAGAAAGCCACGGTTAAAATGGAGGTCGATTTGACCGATGGCGAGAATAATTGGACCGATCTCTATGTGCGATTTAATACTGAGTTAGGCTTGGTCACTGTGGGTAATCAAAAAGTTGCCCAGTCACTCGTCAACCAAACATCAAGGTTAGCCAGAACCTTTATGGAAGAGGCATTGCCGGCAGATGCCTTTGGTCTGGGGCGTCGGGTAGGCATTGGCTGGGATCTGCATAAAAAGAACTTTGGTGCACACCTGACCACCTTTGGTGGGGATATAAACGAGGGCAGTGGAGAGACTGGTTATGGTGGTAGGTTCTATTTCAATCCCACCAGGACACGCTTTAACTTATTTCATGTTGGTATTTCAGCTATCCATGAAAAAAAGGATGGTGATGCTCGATTCAGGGCTTACCCAGAGTCGCGAGTATCAGGTACAAGGCTCGTAGATACCCAAGAGAATAAACAGGTTGATAAACAGTCGGTTTATGGGCTTGAGCTAGCCGCAGCCAAAGATTCTTACTCATTACGTGGAGAGTCTTTCCAGGCAAAATGGGATAGAAGCTCTCTACGAGATACAACGTTTGATGGTTATTACGTACAAGCTAATTGGGCAATTACTGGTGAATCTTTTCAATATAGGCAAGGCAAGTTTTTGCGTATTAGGCCGCGTGGAGATAGGGGCGCATGGGAGTTAGCCGTGCGTTATTCCAAAGTCGACCTTAATGATCTTGATGTGCATGGTGGAGAACAAAAGAATACTACTGTTGGCATTAACTGGTATTCACCCGGCAATCATTTCAAACTTATGGGCAATATAATCTTTGTTGATGTGGAGAGAGACACAAGAAATGAGGACCCCACTATGGTTCAGGTAAGAGCACAGTTTAATTGGTAGTGGGTGAAAAGAATAAGCCCCATTCGAAGGGTAGACTTGAAGGAAATAAAATAAAACGAATAAAATTTGATTACCTTGCAGTATCAACAATTACATTTTTATTCAGTTCAGTTCAGTTCAGTTCAGTTCAGTTCAGTTCAGTTCAGTTCAGTTCAGTTGTTGAGGCATCAGAGACAGCGGCTCAAATCGACCGTGACGTCGATAGCGCTTAAGCAAGCTTCACACGAGTTCTCCTATTGCGATGGATCTCTCGAGGGAAGCGAAAGGAGTGCTCGTCTTCCCGGATGTGGTTAAGGCTGGACTTCTTATCGGCGCTCAGGGTCGGTGGTTTATTACACGGTCGCTAATATGACATGTCATTAAATTGGAACCCCTTTGAAGATATGCTACTTTGGATTCACGGCATAGAATGAAAATACTTGTCTGATAGGTATTTTTTCGTCACCTTTACCAGCTCTTTCGGGCGGTAACGATCATGCATATTACAACCATTACATAGGTCATTAATTGGGACCATTTTCTCTCGTAAATTCAGTGCCTGACGCACATCAAGGTCATTGATATGACCAATGGTGTGAGTATGACTGATGTCGTTATAGCAATAGAGGTAATGCCCGCTGGATGTAATAAAAATATCACTATTGCGTGGCATACACATGAACTTGTTATGCCACATTTGCTTCAGGGAGTCACCCAGTGAGGGAATAAAATCCATTTCCTGAGAATGTAACTGAAAATCAGAAATTATCTGACGCAGGCGTTGAGTGGATAATTTATGGTCAGTCATGTTGCCTCCGCGATCATAGAGTGTTGGTGACATGGTAAGCAGTGTGATCCCGTGTGATTCAAACCACGCTATAGTCTCCGGTAATGTATACAGACATTCGGATAGAGGCGTTAAGCTAATGCCAAGTTGGGTGTACTTTAATGTTTTTTTTGCGAGCAGGATATTTTCTATCACTCGTTCATGGTCTAGGTTGATATGTATTCGGTTGTAGACCGAAGAGTCAATGCTTGAAAACGAAATAACCAGCAGTTCGATTTTTCCATCCAAATGCTGCAGCCGCTCTTCGTTTAGCTCTTGTCCATTACTAACGAGGTCAAAGCGCACCGGATGCTTGCCAGCTGCTGAGATAAAATCCATAAAATGTGGATGTGTGGTGGGCTCACCGTAACCCGCAATCACCACGCGAAACAAATCATTTGGACTTAGTCGTTCCAGTGTTTTTGAAAATACTTCCGGGGTCATTAGCTGCGGCTTCTTTATTAAGCTCTGCGGACACATAACACAGCGAGCATTGCACTTACTGGTCCATTCCATATTGGCGACGACTTTATATTTTTTCATCAAGAGGACTCCTGTTTTACATCATCCTGATTAAAAATTAATCTTGGTATATGGGCAGAACAATTTGGTACAACTTGTTCTATGTTGACGAGAATAACCCGGTCGGCATCAGTAAATAATTCCCTGGCCATGTCACCTTTAACTATTTCCGCGTGACCGTTGATCCGCAAGCGAGCACCGTCACTAAAATCAATAAATAAACAACCCACATTAGGATTAACTAAAATATTTCCCAAACTCATAAATGCACCATTTCCACTAAAGTCTGGAAATGCAAAATGGGCCTCATCAATGAGGCGAATCAGCCCAGGACCCCCACCTTTAAATGAGCAGTCACAGTGGCCTTCATTGTCGCTGGTAGCCAGAAAAAAGAATGGGGCAGATTCTATTCGTGGTTGGATCTCCGGAGGAATGGCCTTCCAGAGTAGTTGTTGCTGACGTGTTGTTGTCCACAGATCTGATGTACCCCAGCGGGATTGAGCCTGCAGCTCCCCAAGGTGGAAGGGTAATGTGTTTTTCATCCGAGATGCCAGTTTGTTTTTTTACAGGATATATTGCATAGCTTAAGGGAAGATTAAGGAAATTTGAAAATTGTTGGCCCACCTAGGGGCAATCACCAATCAGATATTTCAAGCAGATTTTTTCAGTACCTTGTATAAGTCAGAGTATGCCAAGCATACAAACTGTATTGATATGCGTGGCCTTTATTAAGGCCACGGTTGAAACATGGTTTTATCCATTAAGGAGTAGATGCGCCGCAACACTCGCATCATATCCAAGAGCAATTACTGGCGTCCATTTCAGATAATTCATAAATGTGTACTGGCCTCGAGCCTGCCCCATGAGTGCAACTCCAGCAGCTGAGTGTTTCTTATTTCAAAGGCTTTTTGCAAACTTTGGGGGATAGTGGTTACGCCAGCCTGCGTTACTGGTGCATAGCTTACTAGGTCAAATTTTTGGGTATTAATGTGTTGAGCGTGCCAGTCTTTGTGTTCAGCAAGGTTATTTGCAGTGGTTTCTCGTTGTGATGGAGTAGAAACACTGGCGCAGCTATCTATAAGTAGTAATGACCCCAAATGCTAAGTAGCGTTTACAAATTTCCCTAGCCTTGATCGTCGCGATAGCTGTAATTCTAGTTCTAGCCCTAGTTCTAGCCCTAGTTCTAGTTCTAAAAAAAGGCACCCGAAGGTGCCTTTCCAGTTAACGTTTAAACAAATTAAATTTTTAAAGGCTCACGGCTCAATTCCTGATGAAAACTCTCAGGTCTATTGAAAACTCTGAGGCATCAAACACTGGTCTGAATACAACATGGTATTTATTCTTCTTATACTTACCATTTGCCGCCTTTCCCTACGTAAGATAAACTTTCTCCCCGATTGGTTGTCAGAACAAACCGGCGGACTAAGTTCATAAAACCAAGCCCATATTATTCTGTTGAGATTGTAATTTGAACAAGAAGTGGCTGCTTCTTTTAGTGCTGATACTAAACCACACACTGATAAACAGTGTGATGGGGGCATCGCATTCCTCTGGTGAGGAACACGGGATCTATGAACCCCCGCATATCCACCTTTCATTTTCTGATGATGGTCACTCGTTTACAGATGATTCCCCATCGAATCCACACGATCACGATAAAATAGCCCATATACATGCAGCCTGCGACCTCTGTGCTGTGCCATTGTTGTTGGTTTCTCAAGCCATTTCCCTGCAAACAGAAAGACCAGTTATTTATCAGTTGGTCTATTTGGGGTTGACCTATAAACCCGCCGTCCCGCCTCCCACCGTCTAACTCCCGTTAAACCCTAACTTTTTGTTTAACATCGGCCAGCAATTTTCATGCTCGCCGAACATTGGAGTTTATTGCTCATGAAATACTTTAAATATTCTGGTTTGCGTTCGCGCAGATCAGGAATGGCTGTGGCCAGCGCCTGCCTGTTGGCAATACTTGCCGGGAGCCAGCCGGCACTGTCACAAGAAGACTCCCTTTTGGAGACACACCCTTCTCAAGTAGCGCTGAAAACCAACATTGACCTCAACTGGGCCTTGCAGCAAACCCTACAAAAAAATGCCGCGTTAAAAACCTATCCCTATCACCTCAGGATCTCAGATGCAGAAATACTGCAAGCGGGGCAACGCCCCCTGCCTACTTTGGGACTGAGTATCGAAAATGTACTGGGTGGTGGAGATTACAGCGACACGGAGCAGGCCGAATTCACGTTGACATTGGGCCAGACCCTAGAGCTGGGAGGTAAGCGTGAGAGTCGAATAGCTGTCGCAACAGCTGCCATGCAACAGCAGCAATCGGAATACGAATTAACAAGGCTGGATGTGTTGGCTGAAACCAGCCGTCGTTATTACCAATTGCTTCGTATCCAGTTGCTTCAACGCTGGATAAAAAAGCGTTCTCAATCCGAACAGCAGGCACTGGGCGTCATCCAGCAGCGCGCCAGCGCTGGAGCCGCCAAACAAGCTGATGTATCCAAAATGCAGCTTCGCTTGTCGCGCTCTAAAGCGCAGGGCCTTCAGTTAAGGGGGCAACTTAACCTCGCCAAAGCTGAATTGGCCAGAATGTGGCTGGAAAGTCCGGGTTTCACCACAGCCAACGGCAATCTACTCAGCTTGCCAGCTATTCCAAATACAACCCGTATTAATGAATCGGTGGCCGAATTAGTGAACAAGTCCCCGCTATTTATTCGCCAGCAAACATTGCAGCGATTGTCTGATGCGGAAGTTCAGCTGGCCCGCGCCAATGGCCGGGTGAATCTGGATGTAGGTGTCGGTTTACGCCACCTGGAAGAAAGTGGTGATCAGGCGTTGGTATTTGACCTGTCCATGCCCATTGCCGTCAGCAACCCCAATCGAGGCCGAATTGCAGCAGCTGAGGCAAATAGAGAGCTTTCTTTTGAACAAACGGAGATCGCACGCAGCCAGCTTCAGCTCTCCCTGCTCGCGATTCAGCAGACGCTGAGCAATCATCATCAATATGCAGGGCTCATCACCAACGAGCTTCTACCCCAGGCTCGTCAACTGCTTGCCGATATAGAGAACGGTTTCCACAAGGGCCGCTACACGGTATTGCAATGGGTGGATGCCCAAGCCGAACTGTTTGCACTGGAAAGGGAGCTGATCGAAACCCACACCCTGATGTATCAGCAATTACTGGAACTGGAACGTATCACCGGCCAGACCTTTTCACCTTCTCAACAAGAGAATAACTCATGAAAAATTATGCTTTATTAATTTGTACAGTGATTGCCTTGTTAGGCGCGTTCAGCCTTAACACGTATGTCGCTGAAGACCACGGCGAACAGGATAAGCATGAAAACGAACACACAGAAGAAACCAAAGGTCCCAACGGTGGAAAATTACTCAGTGACGGTGACTTCTCCGTTGAGCTGAAAATTTTTGAAACCGGTGTGCCGCCAGAAATGCGATTGTATGCCTACGATCATGGAAATCTTATAGCTCCCGGTGACTGGCAGGTTAGCGTCAGCCTTGATCGATTAGGCGGAGATCAAAATCAGATTCAATTCAGCCCTGAACTAGATTACCAAGTAGGTAGTCAGGAGATTAAAGAACCCCATTCCTATGATGTCACCATCAAGGCCCGCTACGAAAACCAGAGTTTCGAATGGCACTATGACAGCCATGAGGGTCGCACCTTTATCAGTGACCGTCAGCTAAAATTGGCGGGTGTAAAAACTGCACAGGCAGGGCCGACGACGCTCAGTTTTAGCGATACGCTATTTGGTGTTATTTCCGCCCCGGCTGACAGTGTCTACCGCATCAATGCACCCTATCCCGGACTAGTGGAAACGGTGTATGTAAAGCCGGGAGAAACAGTAAAAAAAGGCCAACGTCTGCTCACCCTGACCAACACCGATACCTTGCAACGCTATAGCATTAAAAGTCCTTCCAATGGCGAAGTGACAGAGCGTTTTGTCAATCAAGGTGACCGTGCAAAAGACCGTGTCTTATTGGAAGTTGTCGATCTTTCTACTGTTTGGGTGGAGATGTCAGCCTTTCCTGAAAGCATCGAAAAACTCGCGGTAGGCCAGCCGGTAACCGTTCGCGACCTACACCATCACGAAGCCGCCACCAGCAGTATCAGTTATGTGGCACCCCAGATGACCGGTGGACATATCGCCCGTACCCGCGCAGTGATCGACAATCCCGACGGCCACTGGCGTCCTGGCATGCATATCAAAGCCGAGATCCAAACTGATCGTCGTCAGGTGCCTCTGGCAATCAAAGCATCAGCGTTACAAAGCTTCCGGGATATGCCAGTGGTATTTGCTAAGTTCGGCAATACCTTCGAGGTACGCATGGTTGAACTGGGTGAAAGCAATGGCGACATGATCGAAGTGTTGGGAGGCTTAAAACCCGGTACAGAATATGTCGCTGACAACAGTTTTTTAATCAAAGCCGATATTCTTAAATCCGGCGCCAGCCACGACCACTAGGAGGCAACATGATAGATATATTAATCGCCTTCGCGGTGAATCGACGTTGGTTGATCTTGACTCTCACCCTGCTGATCACCGGTTACGGCCTGTACAATTTAACTCGGCTCAATGTGGATGCTGTGCCGGATATCACTAATATCCAGGTGCAGATCAATAGTGAGGCCCCGGGGTTTTCACCACTAGAAACGGAACAACGAATCACCTATCTGGTGGAAAATGCCATGGCGGGTTTGCCCCGCCTGGACTACACCCGTTCACTGTCCCGCTATGGTTTATCCCAGGTAACGGTCATCTTCGAAGAAGGTACTGATATTTACTGGGCACGCCAGCAAATCAGCGAGCGGCTACAAACCGTTCGCAGTGAATTGCCAGGGGAAATAGAACCCGCATTGGGTCCCATCGCCAGTGGTCTCGGGGAAATTTTCACCTACGTCGTGCAATCTAAGGAAGGTGCGACTAAAGCAGATGGCACTGCCTACACCGCGGAAGACTTACGTACGATTCAGGACTGGATTATTCGTCCACAGCTGGTGAAGGTTTCTGGCATTACCGAGATCAACAGCATCGGCGGCTTTGAACGGGAATATCAGGTGGCTCCCATTCCAAACAAACTGCTGGCATTTAGCATCACCATTAACGATGTGATCCGTGCTCTGAAACGTAATAATCTCAATGCGGGCGCTGGGTATATAGAGCGCAATGGAGAGCAGTGGCTGGTGCGGTCTCCAGGGCAGTTGGACAATCTGGAAGATATCGGCAATGTGGTCATCGCCAAACGCGATGATGCCCCAGTGCGTGTTAAAGATGTGGCCAAAGTGCTCTATGGCAAGGAACTGCGAACCGGTGCAGCCACCAAAGATGGCAAGGAAGTGGTTCTGGGCACGGCCTTTATGCTGTTGGGAGAAAACAGCCGCGTTGTCTCTCAGGCAGTGGCCAAACAGCTAACGTCCATTAACGATAGTCTGCCCGATGGTGTCTCCGCAGTACCACTCTACAATCGTACAACCCTAGTGGATAAAACCGTGGCTACGGTGCAGAAAAATCTGTTTGAAGGTGCCGTATTAGTTATCGCCGTGCTGTTTGCTCTGCTAGGCAATATTCGCGCAGCATTTATTGTGGCACTGGTGATCCCATTGAGTATGTTGTTTGCCATTACCGGTATGGTCAGCAACAGGGTGTCGGGTAACCTGATGAGTCTGGGTGCCATTGATTTCGGACTGATCGTAGATGGCGCTGTCATCGTGGTGGAAAATACCTTGTATCGACTTGGTCTGGCACAACAACGTCTCGGTCGCCTGCTCACGCTCGACGAACGTTTACAGGAAGTTATGACAGGGACCAAAGAAGTATTCCGGCCCGCAGTATTCGGTGTATTTATTATCATGCTGGTTTATGTGCCAATCTTTGCTCTAAGCGGTGTGGAAGGAAAAATGTTCCACCCCATGGCCTTTACGGTCGTTGCCGCCCTGTTAGGTGCACTGATTTTCTCTGTCACCTTTGTCCCCGCCGCTGTGGCTATTTTGGTTCGCGGCAAGGTTCACGAGCAGGAAAATCGGTTAATGGCTAAGTTGCGCCAGTGGTATGCGCCGTTGTTAAGCTTATCACTGAAGCAACCCATTATTCTGGTCAGCATTGCTGTGGTTCTGGTTATCGCCAGTGCACTACAAGCCAGCCGTTTGGGTACCGAGTTTTTGCCACAACTGGATGAACATGATGTTGCCCTACATGCGTTACGGATTCCCGGCACCAGCCTAGAACAGTCCATCGATATGCAGCAACAGTTGGAGGGGGTCATTAGTGATTTCGGTGAAGTGCAGCATGTTTTTGCCAAGATCGGCACACCAGAGGTGGCGACAGACCCCATGCCGCCAAATGTGGCTGATACGTTTTTAATTTTGAAACCCAAAGCCCAATGGCCCAATCCCGGTAAGAGCAAAGAAATATTTATGGCAGAATTGCGTACCGCAGTGGAAGCTGTACCCGGCAATAAATACGAGTTCACGCAACCTATTGAGATGCGTTTTAACGAGTTAATTGCCGGTGTTCGTACTGATGTAGCCGTGCGTATTTATGGCGATGACCTGGACACCCTGAAAGAAGCAGGGGAAAAGGCCGGTGCTTTGTTAGCCACCGTCCCTGGGGCGAGAGATGTTCGGGTTGAGCAAACTACAGGGCTACCCATGATCTCCGTAGAACCCCAAAGGGATCACCTGGCTCTGTTGGGCCTGACTGTCGCCGACTTGCAGGAAACCCTGAAAACGGCCATTGGCGGTAGCCAAACAGGGTTGATTTATGAGGGCGATCGGCGCTTTAAACTACTGGTTCGTCTGGATGAAGGCCTACGGCAAAACCCGGAGGTCCTAGCCAGGCTGCCAATTGTGTTACCTGTGGATGGTAGTCCCGACCTTACCTATGTACCTCTGGGTGAAGTGGCGACCATCAAGGAGCTGGTTGGCCCTAATCAGATTAATCGCGAAAGCGGTAAGCGGAATGTGGTGGTGACGGCCAATGTGGAAGACCGGGATCTTGGGTCTTTTATCAAAGAAACCCAGCAATTAATGCGTGATCAACTGGTATTGCCCAGCGGCTACTGGCTCGACTATGGCGGCACCTTCAAACAGCTACAATCTGCCAGTAAGCGATTAATGTTAGTCGTACCGTTGACACTGCTGCTGATATTGGGCCTGCTCTACAGTGCCTTTGGCTCAGCCCGAGATGCCCTTATCGTCTTCAGTGGGGTGCCGCTGGCATTAACCGGTGGGGTGCTAGCACTAACATTCCGAGATATGCCGCTATCAATTTCTGCCGGGGTTGGCTTTATTGCCCTATCCGGTGTGGCGGTGCTCAACGGCGTAGTGCTGATGTCATTTATCCGCGAATTGCGTGAACAGGGTAAGCCATTACTGGACGCCATCCGCGAAGGTGCCAGCCAGCGATTGCGTCCCGTACTGATGACCGCATTAGTGGCCAGCCTGGGTTTTATCCCCATGGCCTTTAATGTGGGAACCGGTGCAGAAGTACAACGGCCATTAGCAACGGTCGTGATCGGTGGCATTGTGTCATCGACGTTACTGACTTTAGTGGTACTACCTGCCCTGTATCAACTGACATATCGGCTTGGCAGGCACCCAATAAAAATGTAACTTTTCAAGCTACATGGGCGCACTTTAGTGCGCCCGTGTGCAAGGTGTTAAAAAAACTACAATTTCTAATACCCGAGACAGAAAAACATGGTTTTTTTCCGTTTTTTTTTATTTCTTCGATTTTTTTACTTAAGCGTCAGTGTTTACGGCCGGGCGTGACTCACCACCTACAGTTTTCAATACAGGTATAGGGAGGTGTAGATTAGAAACAACGTACTAGAATGTATGACCAAAATGTACGAGTCCCCATTTCTGGTTCCCCTTTCATTTGGTCATACGTTTAAAAATAAAGAATATTTCAACGAATTGGTGGAGGTGGCGGGAAACGTTTACACCTACATTATCCGTAATTGTAAACTCTTAACTCATTGTTTTTAAGTGATTAATTTTAAATTCGAGTTTGAATGTTGCCCGTACATTGTATGAGCAGAATGTATTGGAAATGTATGAGTTGGATTGTTGATGCGTACTACTCAATTATGGAAGAAATGGAACAGATCAAGATTATGGTTTAGGTTGGATTCAATGGTGAAAGAGGGAGTTTAATTGGTTAGATTTATCAGACCTTGATAGTTATAAGATGCCTAGGATAGGGCTGAGTACCTCTTGTTTGGGGTATGAGCCACATAGTCTCCTTCTCCAACAATGAAATAATCAGGGTAGCCCTTAGCTTGTAGGCATATAGTTTACCTGCCAAACCGGTTAAGCCTATAACCATCGAAAAATGGTGATAATGATAATAGGCTAAACTGTCCGTAGAGAGTTCCTTTAAAGATATATATTTCTGCTGGAGATGGATGAGACGACTGACAACGATAGGCATCGCATCAGGCATTGCAGGAAACCACATAGGTTGCGAGCAAGGCCCCGTTGTGCTGAAGGCGTCAACCTGGTTAGAAGCGGCGGTTAAAGAGCAAGGTTTTGTTCTTGACTGGTTGCCGATGCTTACCGCCATCCCAGATCTAACAACAACTGATGCTGTTTCTGAACTTTGTGCCCGAGCCTCAGTCTTGTCCCAAAATTTCACTCAACAGAAAAAACCATTTATTTTTTTGGGAGGGGATCATTCAAATGCTATGGGTATTTGGCAAGGAGCAATGTCGGCGTTGTTACCAAAAAAACTAGGACTTATATGGATTGATGCACATATGGATGCGCATACGTTTGTTACATCGCCATCGGGTAACATCCATGGCATGCCCATAGCAGGATTACTGGGTCAGGCAGACCCAAAACTGCGCGCTGTCTATGGTGATGGTCCCTTCCTAACACCTGAATGTCTCGCCCTGCTCGGTGTGCGAAGTTTTGAGAAAGCGGAACACGCTCTTCTGCAGAGGTTAAACATTTTACATATACCGATGGTGCAGATAACAACCCAAAATAACCTTAGCGATGCGCTTAATAAATCAGTAAAACATGTACTTAAGCAGGCAAGTTATTTTGCTTTTAGCATTGATTTAGATGCGATTGACCCTCAAGACGCTCCCGCGGTCAGTATGCCTGAGCCGGAGGGTATTTCTGGGGCGGCATTGTGTGCCGCTCTTTACCAGTTTAACAATGACCCGCGTTGCCTTGGTCTTGAGATAGCAGAATATTCCCCCGAATTCGATAAAAAAAACAAAACGCAGCATTTAATTGCGGGACTGATTGGTGCTCTTTATGGCGTTTCGAGAACACCAAATAAATCTTTTGGGTCTGCTGGCGACGGGATTAAATCTACCTCATGACCAATATTTAATTCCAAAGCAAGGCGATAAACTATACGCAAAATAGCGTAATCTTCCAGTGCAAAACCGACTGAATCGAACAGAGTGATTTCAGTCTTATCTTGGCGCGCTATTTTCTGCCCTGAAATCAGCTCCCATAACTCAGCATATACGTCAACGCCAGGCATATTTTGTATTTCTCCCTCGTCACGGCTTTGGGGTAGGTACTCCACTACAATTTTACATTCTTGAAGCAACGTGGGATCTAGCTCTGTTTTGCCAGGACAGTCACCACCCATACCGTGTATATGGACTCCAGCCTGTATCATACTTCTGTCAATTAAGCAGTTATGCTTTTTGGCAGCGGTTGCTGTGATAATAATATCTGCGGATTCAATGGCCTTGGCAATAGATTTACAAGGATATAGGCTCGCATGGGTGTTCATATGACGATGAAATTTACTCATTGCCTCTGGGTCAGGATCAAAATAACTAACCTTGTCGATTGGCAGTACAGTCTGCATTGCTAATAACTGAAATTCTGCTTGAGCACCTGTTCCAATTAACGCTAGATGGCGACTGTTTTTTCTGGCCAGATACTTTGCCCCTAACGCGCTAGTCGCAGCAGTACGAAAGGCCGTCAGTAACGTCATTTCACTTAGCATCAGCGGATAACCAGTCTCTACTTCGGCAAGCACTCCTAAGGCAACCACGCATAAACGTCCTTTAGCGGTGTTGCCAGGATGGCCATTTACAAACTTAAAACTATAGAGTTTGTTATCAGAGCAGGGCATCAACTCTATCACCCCTTGGGGGTAAAGCGTGGCATGGCGAGGTGACTTATTAAACTCAGGCCAACGGGCAAAATCTTCTTCCAGTGCAGAAATCACCTGGCTGATAAAGGGCATCAAGCCAAGTTGCTGGGTCATGATCTTTATATTGTTAATGGTGATGAGTCGCATAAAAAACTCCCTGTGTTTAACGATAAGTTTAGTTGGTTTTTGGCGAAAGTCTTTCGGGATGTAACAAGAGTAGCTACAGCCCGTAGATAGCACTGGCAATGTTATCTTATCAATGGATAGTAGCGTTTTTCCTTTGCAGTTATAAATTGACAAGCTGTTTCTTCAGTTGAAAAGGGGGGGGCTCTATGGAGCCCTTCTTAATGCTATTCGTTACATATAAAGTTTCAATAAACACTTTATTATCGGGGTGGATCTATTGTGTGATTGTCGTATCGTGTGCAAAAGAAGCAGTACCTGTTATAGGTACGAGAATGTATGACCAAAATGTACGAGTCCCCATTCCGGTTCCCCGCGCACTTGGTAACATGTTGAAAAATATAGAATGTTTCAGCGAGCTGGTGGAGGCGGCGGGAAACGTTTACACCTACATTGACAGTAATTGTAAACTCGTAACTCATTATTTTTAAGCGATTAATTTTAAATACGGGTTTGGATGTTGGTCATACATTGTATGAGCAGAGTGTACTAGAAATGTATGGGTTGGCTTGTTGGTGTGTACTACTCAGTTATGGCTGAAATGGTACAGATCAAGGCTATGGTTTAGGTTGGATTAAATGGAAAAATGGGGAGTTTAATAGGTTGATTTTGTTAGATGTTGATAGTTATAAAGTGTCTAGAGACGGACTGTACACTATTTAAATATAACCTATTTATTCAATGACTTATTTTTTCATTAAAAGTAATGCTAATGGGTTGTAAAGGCACCATTTAACCTAATTTTCGAGTCGAGTATGGTTGTTTGGAGTGGGGGTGGCGGACATCATCCATGACTAACATCCAGATGTGCATATATTCGGTAGTTTTGACTCCTTAGTCTGTCAACCTACAAAATCACAAGCCATCAGGCTCTGGATCAAGGAAAGGCGTCTGCTAAGGCGTTTATTTTTGTTGCTGGCAATTTGTTTGTGGCCATAATAATACTCATGTTGTCATCTTACCTTCCAGTTATATGAGTGGTGAGCACACCTACATGTGTCGCAATAAAATATGGTGCACCTGCTTTTTATCGAATGTTTGGAAACCCCCCTCAGACTCTGAGCCAACCTTGTGCGATATCGTATTTTATTCAGAAAAAACCAGAGCGAGGCTCTGGATGATGAGTTGATGGATGATCTGGTGAGTATGGATTGGTCAAGTGATAATAAAATCACCCTTCTTACTTGCAAAAAAAGAAATACTGCTGGGACTGACTGGTCAGGCATTTTCGAAAAAATCAGCTACACTCAAGATCAGCGATAGATACGATAGCGTAGTATTGCTACCTTGATGTTGATGTTGATGTTGATGTTGAGATGGGGCGGATCAATAGTCACGGAGTAATAAATATGGATATAACTAAGGAAGGTACCACCCAGTTTTTTTCTCAAGTCTGGTTTGCCGCACTGAAATCCAATTTCTTTCTCTTTACTGTCGTAGTTGTACTATTGTTTTGGATTATTGATCCCATCATTGATTTTGTCATTTGGCAAGAAGGTACGCTCTACCAACAGTTCTTCCAGCCGAAACCCCATGAATTATTTATGCGGTCGTATATTTCAGTGCTCGGATTCTTTTTTGGTTACTTGGCTAGCACTTTATTACTACGCTCCAAGCAATCGGAGGCAGCTCTTTATGAAAGTGAAGGTAAGTATAGGACTCTTTTTGAGAAGTCTGCCGATGCGATCCTTATCATTGAGGGCAACAGGTTTATCGATTGTAATCAGGCGACCGTCCAACTGACTGGTTACAAAAGAAAAAATGAATTATTAGCGCTTCATCCCTCTGAGTTATCCCCTTCGACGCAACCTGATGGTAGAGACTCTTTCGAAAAAGCGAACGAAATGATATCAATCGCACATGATCAGGGTAGCCACCGTTTTGAGTGGGATCATAAGCGAAAAAATGGCGAAGTCTTTCCCGTGGAAGTCCTATTGACGGCCATCCATTACAGAGAAAGGACACTTCTCCATGTTGTGTGGCGAGACACCACAGAGCGCAAACAGGCAAATGAATTACTCCGCTATCAGGCTAGCCACGATTCTTTGACCGGACTGGTTAATCGAAGAGAGTTTGAACGGCGTGTTGAACGTTTACTTTCAATTGTCAAACAGGATAAGAGTGAACATGTACTCTGCTATATCGACATGGACCGATTCAATGTCGTCAACGATACCTGTGGCCATCAGGCCGGGGATGAAATGTTATGTAACATTGGCGCACGGTTAATAGAAACCTTGAGACATCGCGATACCCTGGCACGACTGGGTGGCGATGAGTTTGGGATACTGTTAGAACGCTGCTCACTTGATAATGCAAAGCGGGCTGCCAACAAAATATATAAGTCGCTACAAGATTATCGTTTTTTATGGGGTGAACATAGCTTTACAGCTGGTATGAGCATGGGTTTAGTCCCTGTTAATCAAACCACTACTGATTTTAATGCCTTGCTAGCTGATGCCGATGAGGCTTGCTACATAGCAAAGGACAATGGTCGTAACCGCATCCATGTTTATGACCCTGAAGATATAGAAATCAACCAACATCATGGTGAGATGCAATGGGTGCCACGAATCAATCAGGCCCTTGAAAATGATCAGTTCTGTCTCTATGTACAGGACATTGTGTCTCTAGATGATAGTGATGGTTGGCATTGTGAACTTCTGATCAGGATGTTTGATGAGAGCGGTAATATGATTCAACCGAGTGAATTTCTACCTTCCGCAGAGCGCTATGATCTGATATCAAAAATTGATCGCTGGGTGATTGAGAATGCTTTTAGAGCATTGGCAAGCCACCCTGAGTTTTTACATCAAATAAATTTTTGTTCCATTAATCTTTCCGGACAATCTATTACTGAGGATCATATTCTTGACTTCATCATAAGCCAGTTGCATGACACAGGAATTGAGGCAGAGAAGATCTGTTTTGAGGTTACTGAAACAGCCGCGATTTCAAACCTTAGTGTAGCAATAAATTTTATATCTACGCTCAAGGATTTAGGCTGTCGTTTTGCACTGGATGACTTTGGCAGTGGTCTATCTTCATTTGCTTACCTAAAAAATCTGCCTGTGGATTATCTGAAAATCGATGGTCTTTTTGTCAAAGACATGACTGTTGATACCATAAGCCATGCCATGGTGAAATCAATTAATGATATTGGTCAGGTGATGGGCATGCAGACCATCGCCGAGTTTGTAGAAAGCGATGAGATTAAGGGGATGCTGATGGATATTGGCGTAAACTATGCTCAGGGTTATGGTATTGGTAGGCCCCAACCATTTGATGAGGTGCTTAGTTCTTTTGATGTAAGAGAAACAGAAACCAATACGATAGAACCGCAACAACTGTGATAAGGAAAATCTCTCTGTTAGCGCGGCGTTAAGTGTAAAAAATAATGATGGAAGATATTAATCAAGCAATATATGAGATCAAAAAGCTCTTATTGGTCTACTATCTTGAAGACCACCGCTATTTAGAGGGAATCGATAGGGTTCTTGAAATTGAAGACAAAAATTCAGCTGATTTTAGTATTGCAGTTGGCCGAATGGGCTGCTCAAATTGGTGTGGATTATGAATTCAGTGAACACTGGTTGTTAAATGCGTCCATTTGGTACATCGATTATGAAGTTTATTATTAGGCATATGAAATGGTTATGGGTGGTTTCCCTAATCATGGGTGTTGTCGCTTGTTCGGAAAATACGGATGTGGCGAACACGGAAAATTCTTCAGAACAATTGTTGGGAAGGGTCACATTAGATGTTTATAAAAGTCGGACATGTGGCTGTTGTGAGCAGTGGGTTGAACATATTGAAACTTCGGGTTTTGAAACCGTAGTCCATCATCCGGCCAATTTGAGTAAGTTAAAGGCTGATAAGGGAATTTCACCTCGCTACCAGTCTTGCCATACGGCGGTTTCTAACGATGGCTATGTGTTTGAAGGGCATATCCCTGCCCACATCATTCAACAATTTCTTGCTGATCCACCACCAAACACCATTGGCTTGGCGGTACCTGGTATGCCGGCAGGGAGTCCTGGTATGGAAATGGGGGATCGACATGATGATTACGATGTATTGTTGCTTAAACAAGACGGTAGCGCTGAGGTCTATAAGCATATTACCGCCAAACTGTAGGGTGCTGAGCTAAAAAATTAGGAGAATCTGTTATGAAAGACACTAATTTATTGTTGGCGTTTATTTACAATCGCCTCGTGGGCAGTGAAGTTAATTAAGCTGTATATGTTGCGAATGATACTGAAGAGCGATTGTGTTGGGCGGCATTTCTAATGGCTGAAAAGAAGGGATACTTTCAGCTAGGTTTTGTATCGACAATTGAAACTGTC
>JBALVP010000099.1:0-6000 GCA_036961395.1 Porticoccus sp. | reverse complement strand
AGGCAAAATTTTGATGTGGTTAAGACCATGAATGAATTGGAAACGCGACTTGAAGATATCACTGTTCCTATGGACGTGGCTGTCATTGGTTGTATCGTCAATGGTCCGGGTGAGGCTAAAGAAGTGGATTTGGGGTTAACGGGTGGCACACCTAATAACCTGATTTATATCGATGGTAAACCGAGTCAAAAGCTGCCCCAAGAAAATCTAGTCGATGAACTCGAACAGTTAATTCGCTCAAAGGCGTGTAAGAAAATTGAGCAACAAGAAAATCTAATAGCGAAATCTTAATGATAAAAATTCAATCAATTCGGGGCATGAATGACTTGCTCCCCGAAGACTCTCCCCGTTGGCAATATCTCGAAGGGACGGTAGCCAAACTGTTATCTGGTTATGGTTATCGGGAAATTCGGTTTCCCATTTTGGAACCCACAGAATTATTCAAACGTTCAATTGGTGAAGTTACTGATATCGTTGAGAAGGAGATGTATACCTTCGACGATCGGAATGGTGACAGTATGACTCTTCGCCCAGAGGGAACGGCGGGCTGTGTTCGTGCCTGTGAGCAGAATGGTCTGATAAATAACCAAATTCAACGTCTATGGTATCAAGGCCCGATGTTCCGCTACGAGCGGCCTCAAAAAGGTCGGCTGCGTCAATTTCACCAGATTGGTGTAGAGGTATTCGGACTGGAAGGGCCAGATATTGACGCAGAGCTGATCACCATGACCTGGCGTATGTGGCAGCAGCTTGGCGTCGCTAATGTTGTGACATTACAGCTGAACTCATTGGGCACCACTGAATCCCGTGGTCGTTATCGCGATGCTCTTGTGGACTATCTACAACAGCGTAAAGAGCAGTTAGATGAAGATAGTCAACGCCGCCTTCTAACGAACCCAATGCGTATTCTCGACAGTAAAAACCAAGAGACACAATCGCTGCTTAACGATGCTCCAGTATTACATGACTTTCTCGACGAAGAGTCACAACAGCATTTTGAGAAACTGTGTGAGTTGCTAGACGCTGTTGGCATCCCCTACCAAATCAACCCTAGGTTGGTCCGTGGGCTTGATTACTATGGCAAAACAGTCTTTGAATGGGTGACAGACTCACTGGGTGCGCAAGGGACTGTTTGTGCTGGTGGTCGCTACAATGGTTTGGTGGAACAGCTGGGTGGTAAAAGTACGCCTGCAGTCGGTTTTGCTATGGGTATTGAGCGGTTAGTATTGCTGCTTGACGCGGCTGGCGTGGTACCTGATAGTATCGCCCGGCAATTGGACGTCTATCTGGTTGTTGCTGGGGATGTACAGGCACAGGCGCTTCAACTGGGCGAGACCCTGCGTACAAACTGTCCAGGCCTGAGATTACAAAGCCACTGTGGTGGCGGCAGTTTCAAGAGCCAGACGAAAAAGGCAAACAAAAGTGACGCTGTTGTCGCCCTGATTTTGGGTGAAGATGAGCTGGCTCGGGGTGAAGTGTCTATTAAATTTCTGCGGGAAGATAAGCCGCATCAGACATTATCCATTACCGATTTAGTGACCTTGATAAACAACGAAATTTTAAATTAATAACGGGGATTGACCGTGGCAGAACATCTCAGTGATGAGGAGCAGTTAGAGAGCTTCAAACGTTGGTGGAAAGAAAATGGTATTTTTACCATCGTGGCAGTGGTACTTGTTGCAGGTGGTTATTTTGGTTGGGAGTTTTGGAATGACCACCAACAAGAGCGAGCAGAAACGGCTTCTGTGTTATATCAAAAAATGATGGTGGCAGCAGATGTTGAACCCGGTGACAAACTGAGCATGGCGCAAGAAGCTTCAGTGACAGAGCTCGCAGGAAGTTTGAGGGATGAATATACCAATACTCAATACGCTCGTTATGGTGCATTGCTACTTGCCAAAATTGCCGTAGAAAAAAATGACCTGGATGCCGCTGCAGAACAATTGCAGTGGGTGGCTGATGGAGCAGATGAAGGACTTGAGTTAATCGCTAAGTTACGTCTGGCTCGGGTGGAGGCAGCACGCGGAAATTTAGATTTGGCGATCTTAATGCTAAACATTGAAGCGAAAACATTGGCTTCTGCCTACGCTGAAGCACGTGGTGACTTTTATTTGTTAAAAGGCGATAAAAGTGCAGCGTATGAGTCCTATCAGCAGGCATTACAGCAAGTTGCTGTATCTGACAATCGAACTCGCTCTCTTCTGGAACTAAAACTGAATCAGGTGGCGCCAATTATCGAACCTGCCCAAGAAGAACAAGACGACACTGAGGTGGGTGCCTGATGAAGAGGCTGTCTTGGCTCTGGGTGCCGTTGCTTTTAACGGGTTGTGGAGTGATGGAGGAGATGGTTTCTTCGGTGACTGACTCTGGCCCAGAGTTCAAGCCTACAGTTCTGGTTGATTTTGAGCATGAAGTTCAAGCACTCAAGCTCTGGTCGACCAATGCCGTTGGTGATTATCGCTCAGAGAGTAGCGGCCTCAGGCCGGGCCTTGGTGAAGGCGCAGTTTTTGTTGCTGACAGTAAAGGCAGAATGTCCGCGATTGATACCAGCACTGGAAAAATCACCTGGAAGGTTGAGCTGAATAGCTCTTTAGGTGGCGGTGTTGGTATTGGTGAAGACCTAGTTATGGTCGGTAGTATAAATGGCGATGTGTTCGCGCTAGAAGCTGCAACAGGTGAGCAGCGTTGGCATACCATGGTGTCGAGTGAGGTTTTGGCCGCACCTGTAGGTAATGGTGATGTTGTTGTTGTCCAGACTCAGGATGGTCGAGTGATAGGGCTCAATGCTGCAGATGGTGAAAAACGTTGGCAGTTTAAGTTGGATGTACCGGTATTGACTCTACGCGGTACTAGCGCGCCCATTATCAAGGGAAACACTGTCATTACCGGTTTTGCCAACGGTAAGGTTTATGCATTATCGGCAGATTCCGGGACTATGATTTGGGATAACCGCATTGCAATACCTCAGGGTCGTACTGAACTGGAGCGACTGGTAGATATTGATGGTCAGCCATTATTGGCAAACGATATTGTCTATGCTGTGAGTTATCAGGGGCGAGTTGGTGCTATGGCTAGGGGTACTGGTCGTGAACTATGGTATCAGGACAGCTCAAGCATACATGGTCTAGCCTATGGTCTGGAACAAGTCTATGTCACTGAAACTGACGATACAGTCAAGGCCATGCGCGCGAGCAGTGGTCAAATACTCTGGACCAATGACCAGCTTAGTCATCGCCTGCTTAATCGTCCTTCTGTTTCAAGTGGATACGTGGCTGTAGCCGATGCTGAAGGTTATTTGCATATATTGTCTCAAACCGACGGACGTTTTGTCGGTCGTACCAGAGTAAACAGTAGCGGCGTCAGCGCACCGATGGTGAGTGATGGTGGTGTGCTCTATGTGTTGGATGATAGTGGCGGCGTCAGCGCATACAAATTTGAATAAGGTTTAGTCACTTTTCGTGTAGAATGCCGCCTCTATCAGTAGCAGGCGGCATTTTTGTTTCTGGTACTCTTATTTATGGCCTCGTCCCGAGGGATGGCAGCACATAATGTGTAGTGTTTTTGAAAACAGACTGAGCGTAATCAATGATCCCGGTATTTGCCCTGGTGGGCCGTCCCAATGTGGGCAAGTCGACACTCTTTAATCGATTAACCAAATCAAGGGATGCTTTGGTGGCCAACTACCCTGGTCTCACCCGTGATCGTAAGTATGGTGAAGGTGAAATGCTAGGGCGGCGTTTCATGTTGATCGATACCGGTGGTATTACTGGTGAAGAAGAGGGCATTGATTCCGCTATGGCTGAGCAGTCGATGCTCGCCATTGATGAAGCTGACGCAGTATTGTTTATTGTGGACAGTCGTGATGGACTCACACCCATTGATCGGCAGTTGGCCGATTATCTTCGAGAGAAACAACGTAAAGTCTATCTTGTAGCAAATAAGATTGATGGAGTTAATCCTGATATTGCTACTGCCGAGTTTTTTGAACTGGGTCTTCAGAATGTCTATCCAACCACAGCCACTCATGGGCGAGGCGTTAAATTCCTTATGGAATCCGTACTGGAACCCTTTCCAGAAGTTGATCCAGAGGAGTACGGTGGTGCCGGTGATCGTGGTATTAAAATCGCGGTAGTGGGTCGGCCCAATGTCGGCAAGTCTACCTTGGTTAACCGAATGCTGGGTGAGGATAGGGTAGTGGTGTTTGACCAGCCAGGTACTACCCGAGATAGCATCTATATTGACTACGAACGGGATGGTAAAAAATATACGCTGATTGATACAGCGGGCATTCGGCGACGTAAAAATGTCACGCTCAGCATAGAGAAATTTTCTATTGTAAAAACACTTCAATCAGTGGATGACGCTAACGTGGTGGTTCTACTGATCGATGCACAGGAAGGCCTAGTGGACCAGGACATGCACCTGATGGGCAGTGCTATTGATTCAGGCAGGGCTTTAGTTGTTGCTATCAACAAGTGGGATGGTCTTGACGTAGATCGTAAGGATTGGATTAGGGTGGAGTTGAAACGGCGTCTACGTTTTGTTGATTTTGCAGACATCCATTTTATTTCTGCGCTACACGGTACGGGTGTTGGCCATCTGTATGAGTCCATCGAGAATGCATATTCAGCAGCTACAGATAAGTTAGGTACTAATCGATTGACCAAAATTCTTCAGGATGCGGTTATAGATCACCAGCCACCATTGGTGCGAGGGCGCAGGATTAAATTGCGTTATGCTCATGCTGGGGGACAGAATCCACCTTTGATCGTTATTCATGGCAACCAAACCGAAGAAATTCCTAACCATTACACTCGCTATTTGGAAAAAACATTTCGTAAAGTACTCGGGCTTCATGGGACACCGGTAAGAATTGAATACCGATCTGGCGAAAATCCTTTCGCCGGTAAAAAGAACAAGCTAACGTCACGCCAGATATCAAAGAAACGCCGGCTGATGAAGCACGTCAAAAAGAAGAAGTAGCCAGTTAACGGCCCTTTACTAGGTATACGTCATTTTTTCTAACATGGTCAGGCAGCGACTTGATTTTGGCTTTTCTCTAGAACCAATAGCTGATAATTAGTCACAAAGTCATTCGCAGTCCCTTTAGATCTGGGATGGAAGTGGCGGTGCCAGAGTTTCCCCAGTTCTACCAGATTGTGTGCATCCGGCAGTGTTTGTTCAGCACGTCGGTAAATCATCCATGCTATTGCTGTGGCATATTTGAGGTTGGTGATCAGTTCACCATGGGGAGCCTTCAGAAAACTGCGTTGTCCCGCCATACCCCGAATTTCACTTGCCAAAGAGGGGTTGTGTATCAGGTATTTGTCCCAGACGGCTCGATGCATTGCCGGGGTTATATGATAGAGCCCGACACGTCTACCTGCATGCCACCCCCCCAAGCCAGACTCCTGTGCAGCAGTCCCCAATAAAAGATTTTCTGCGGTGAGAGACCAATCATCGAGATAATGGAGTGTGTCTCTAATGACTAAATGACGGAGATCGTCTGCAGTAAAAATCATGGCTTAACTCCCGATTATTATTTCGATACTTTCCGCTCATTTTTATTTTGTTTATTTTTTAACAGGTTATAGATACCATTTCAACTAAAAATTAGAAAAATAGTGTAACTTTTATGGGTTTAGCTTAAAACTGTATGTTTATTGATCAGCTTGGGGGCGGGTCTATTAGCTGGGCTACTAGATGTATGGTTCGATGCCTATGTATTGGTAACGTTGTTTTCTGTCGTTATCAGCTTTTTCTTGTGCCTGTCTTGACGTTAACTGGTACTGAGGTTTTTGGCAGTATTCGGGATAGACTTTCGTCATTATTACCCTAAATTGTTGAGGAGAGTGAAATGGAAAATAAGCAGGAATATATGGATACCGTCTACTTAACAGTGTTGAGCCTTCTTATGATATGACAATCATTCAAAAATGGCAGGACGAGAACGGCCAGTGGATTTTTTCGAATCAGAAAGAAGAGTAATTGATAGCAAGC
>JBALVP010000098.1:0-6036 GCA_036961395.1 Porticoccus sp. | reverse complement strand
GATCAACTGATTTTTGATAAAACGGGTACTCTGACGCTGGGGAATATGTCCATAGCCGATGTTGTTCCGCTGGCCGACGTTACGGCGGAGCGGCTGCTACAGTTGGCCGCAGGGCTTGAACGTGGTTCTCTGCACCCTATAGCCAGAGCATTTTCTGACATCTCTGATAGGGCTTTGGTCAGAGAGGTAAAGCAGCAGGTGGGGGCGGGTATATCCGGTATTAACGAGAATACTCAGTACGTCATTGGCCAGCCCAGCTACATCACAGAATTGTTTGGCCTCGTAACGCCCGAACTACCCTCTGTGGAGCCAGGTCAGTTGCCACTATTACTGGCGGATAAAAATAGGCCTCTTGGTTGGATTTTATTACAGGATGAGCTTCGCCCTGGCGCTGCTCAAGCAATTAGCAGGCTTAAGGCACAAGGTATAGAAGTATCACTGCTCAGTGGCGATCGTCAGGCTACGGTAGATGAGATGGCTGAGAAGCTTGGGGTGACACAGCGGTGTGGTGATATGTCACCTGAACAGAAATTGGCACAGGCAAACAGACTACAAAAAGCGGGTCATCGAGTCATTATGGTCGGTGATGGTATTAATGATGTCCCAGTGTTAAGCGGTGCAGATGCATCTGTGGCACTGGGGGATGCCACAGATTTTGCCCGTATTCATGCCGACAGTATCCTTCTATCGAGTAACCTAGACACATTGCCAAAAGCGATTGATTTGGCAAGGAAAACTCGCAGAGTGATTCAGCAAAACCTGAGCTGGGCCTTGTGTTACAACCTTCTGGCTCTTCCGCTGGCAGCAGCGGGCATGATCCCTCCATGGGCCGCAGCCATTGGTATGTCCGTAAGCTCATTGCTTGTGGTGCTCAATGCTCTCAGGCTCAATCACATGGGTGGCTGATGCTGCCCTTGTATGATGAGAAATCATACAGTATGTTTTTAACCCCCTAATTTTATTTTTTGGTATTCCAATCAATGGCCAGTCTTTACCTACTTATTCCTGTCTCTCTAATATTTTGTGCATTGGCTGTAGCCATATTCTTCTGGGCAGTAAACAGCGGTCAATACGATGATCTTGATGGAGAGGGTGAACGCATCTTGTTTGAGGATGATGTCGACCTAGAGAAGCCCGAGGAGAAAAACCTCCAGACAGAAGAGCTTCTTGAAGAGAAGCACGACGAGGTAAAACCGAGTGAATGAAACAGATGTGATGTCAATGACCGCTATGCTGGCTATTGGTCTCATGGGAGCGGGCCACTGTGCCGGAATGTGTGGTGGTATTGTTGCGGCACTGGGGTTTGCTGCTGATGATAAATATTCAAGATGGCCAGTTCTCCTTAGCTATAATCTGGGACGAATTACTTCTTATGGTCTATTGGGTGCACTGGTAGGATTGCTTGGATATTTTGGGCAGCATTTTTTGTCGATTGGTCCATGGTTACGTGCAATAGCGGGTATCTTGCTGGTTTTAATGGGGTTGTATCTGGCTGACTGGTGGCGAGTATTGACCCGGCTAGAGAGGCTTGGCCAATATTTCTGGCGGCGATTACAACCCTTGAGTAATGGGCTATTTCAGGTGAGATCGGTGGGTAAAGGTTTTTTTTATGGCATGCTATGGGGCTGGCTGCCCTGTGGTCTAGTGTATTCGGCATTGGCTTATGCTGGTGCCTCTGCGACACCAGCAACAGGTGCTCTGGCCATGATGGCTTTTGGTGTCGGTACATTGCCTGCAATGTTTGCCGGTGGGATGTTCTCTAGTCAATTACGTAATTGGCTTCAGGGCAAGCTGTTGCGAGTGATAATGGCATTGATATTGATTGTTTTTGGTGGCTGGACACTGTGGAGTGCCTATGCCCATTCTCATTCTCATTCGTCTACCTCGACTGCAGAAACAGCGCCCAGTTCAGGGCACGAACACATGCATCATTAAGTGCTATTTGAAGCCTTTGTAGTTGACATTGGTCAAGCCATGCGGTTGACTTCAGAGGTATAAAAAATACCACCAAGTGGTTACTGATGGGCTCGGTGGACAACGGCTACCACTAATGCATAAATATAATTAAAGAAAAAATACGAGGGGTTTTATGTTAGGTCATATGTTCGGATTGCTACACGATCCACAGGCTGAGTGGAAGAAGCTTGCTGAAGTTTCTGATGAAGCTTTAAAGCGAATGAGTATTTATTTCATTTTTCTTGGAATGATCCCGGCTATTGGCTTTTATATTGGTACCACCCAGTTTGGTTGGACGATAGGTGACGGTGACCCTGTTCGTATTACAGGAAGTAGTGCTATTCCTTTAGCCGTACTATTTTACTTTGCGTTGATGGGAGCCTTGATCTTTATTGGCCTTATGATTCACGGGATGTCAAAAACCTATTCAGCTAGCCTGCATGCCTATAAAGGCTTTGTGTTTATAGGGCTGTGTTCTATTCCGGTTTTTTTGGCGGGTGCTTTCGCCGCGTATCCCATTTGGTGGCTTGATATAGTCATTGCCACTGCGGCATGTAGTTACGCTATTCGCCTTATATATTTAGGTATTCCGGCGATGATGAAAGTACCAGAAGAGCTAGGGTTTCTTTATGCCAGTGCTGTTTTTGCCGCTGCCCTAGTTTATGTGGTATTTGTGTTAGTCGCTACGGTATTGCTTTGGGAGTATGTAGCGGCACCCGTGTTTACTAACTAAAAACAGTTAATTTTAAAAAAAGCCGGGTATAGATATACCCGGCTTTTTTTATGTCAGCGGAATAGTTTACCCGCTAAGATTAGACGAATTGTTAAGGAGTAATAAAATGCGCCTATTGCATACCATGTTGCGGGTAGCAGACCTCGAAAAATCGATTACCTTTTATACTAATGTTATTGGCATGAATTTGTTGTCTCGTAAGGATTACCTCGAGGGGCGTTTTACCTTGGCTTATCTTGGGTATGGCCCTGCATCGGAGAATACCGTCTTGGAGCTTACCCATAATTGGGATACAAACCATTATGAATTAGGCGAAGGTTATGGCCATATCGCGATTGGAGTCGATGATGTTTATGCCACCTGTGAGCGGATTAGTGAAGCAGGAGGTGTGATTGTAAGAGAGCCGGGTCCGATGAAGCATGGAGCGACTGTGTTAGCTTTCGTGGAAGATCCTGATGGCTATAACATCGAACTGCTTTCCGATTAAAATATTATATAAAATATATAAATATCAAGTTATTACATGATTAACCTAATGTTAAAACTCATACTCAATTAAAGCCCTTAACGTTGTGTTGGGGCTGTCTTCATCTATGCCGAAGATGATGCCGGTTTCCCAGTGTAAATTTTGGCGTATGCCGGTATTGATATTACCCATGAGCACGGGTCCTATAGCTTGGGTATCTTCACCACTATAAAACTCCAGGGCTGGTTCAAGCCAGCGAGAGAGGCGGTAACGTACCTGTAAGCCAGCTGAACTTTCTATTTCATCTTCAATATCAGAACCCCATTCCTGGGTGAGCACTAAGTTGGCTGTACTACTCCACTGACCCCATTCCTTTTCTACCAAGATACCCGTTGAGAACTCCCAAATACTTTCATGAGCTTCTTTCTCCAGCTCGAAGAGCAACCCCCAATCAGCAGAGTATTCACCTTGTTCGGTGATTTGCCATTTGGCCTCCAACTCATAAGCCTCTATTTTAAACTCTGCATCGTCAGATTTTTTTCCGATCAAATAGATTTCACCAAACCATCGTTCGCCGATAGCTCTCCCATAACCAAATCGGTGAAGTTGTAAGTTATCCTCAGCGCCTGGTTGATCGTCTTGATGGATAGCGCGCCACTCTATTTCTTGTTCAAGTGCATCTACATAAGGGTGGTAGATTTTATCCACTACACTGCCATCAGCCATACTGTGGTTTGAAATGCTCAGAAAAAATAAAGGCAGCAGCCATAAGTGCAGTCCAAATAGGTATTTTGCACATAGGGAATGTTGATCGGTCATTGATGAGTATGTGGTGTTGTACATATCAGAAGTTCATTGAGGTGTTGAGGTCAGAGTTTGTTCGATATTCAGAAGAAGCTGCTTCCCGAAAGAAAGTTTCGCACACAGCAATATCAACAGTATACCCGTGGCATAACTGCAGACCTGAAATAAAGAGGGTGTGGCTTCATAACCAATAATGGCGTATAGCAAGTGCCCTAAAATGGAATTTTCCGGGAGCCAGATAGCCGTGTCCCAAAGTATTCTAGAGTAGGGCAGCCAGTCTGCCTGGGTTAGTAATAATGTGGCCTGAGAGGCCATATTTCCCCCTACCAGCGACAGTAACAACAATCCGCTGGTGGCGACCCACTTGGTGGGCAACCCGAGGAGGCCATAGTAGATTAATACCCCTGCACTGATGCCTATACCAGCACCAATTCCAGAGCCCGTGAGAGTGGGTTGAGCGTGGGAAGGGTCGCCCAGAGCACCACCGATATAGATAAAAATTTCAGACCCTTCTCTGGTCAAAGACAGGGAGACAAGCAATAGCGTACAGACATTAAACCCCATGTTTATTTGAGATCCGCGTGAGGGGATGGTATTCCCTAGATACTTTGTCACAAAGATGGCCAGTATTAATAGAATAGTGAGCTGGATGAAAGCGTTCATCACCTCCTGACCCACATAGTCAAACCATTCTGAAATAGATGCCATATAGTGGGCAAAGAAATAGGCGCCAATCGTCCCTATGACAATGGCTGCGGCGGCCCAAAAAGGTCTGATATCCCTAAGCCTTGTAAACACGAGAAGCACGCTAATCAGCAGCGAAGCCTCCAGAATTTCCTGAAGAATCAGGACAACGGAATTTAGGAACATAAGAAAGTTTCTCTAGTACTCATTGGTCGGTTACCACCACTGTTCCCTGAGCAGTTTTGGGATAGAATTCACCGAAAAAGGGGTATTTACCCGGCGCTAGAGGGCCAATAAAAATGACACCTTTGCGGTTGCCTGAAATCACTTTTTCACGGTTAAGCTCATAACTTTCAAATTCCTCAGCGGTTGGATCGAGGTTAATTACAAGGAGTTTGACCTTGGTGTTTGCCGGGATTTCAATGATTGCTGGGAAGAACAGGTGATCCTGGATTGTCAGCTCAATAACAGGTGTCCCGGCAACGGCATAGTGACCAAAGAATACAAAGCCTATGCTCAGTATTAGAGCTGCCACCTGTTTAACGATGCTTTTCATTTGGGCTTGATGCTTTATTGAACTGGAGAGTAAATGCTACACCACTGTGAAAGCTGGACGGTGCAATGCTTAAGACGGCATCGTGCAAACCGGCAATATGCTTAACGATGGTCAGCCCCAATCCGCAGCCTTGTGTCTCAGCGACTTCAGATTTGTTGTTAAGGCGCTGGAAGCGTTCAAAGATCTTATTGTAATCACTGGGGGCTATGCCAGAGCCTGAATCTTCTACTTTGAGATAAACCTGGTCGTGCGTTCCATTTACAGACACCAAAATATTTCCTCCCTTGGGCGTGTATTTATTGGCGTTGCTTAGCAAATTTTGTAGCAAGGTGCTTAGGGTAAAGGGATCGCCATCAATAATATTGTCTGAACCCTCAAGTGCGAGTGTTTGGTCTCTTGCTTCGAACACGAGATGTTGCTCAGCGATGATATCTTGAGCAAGTTGATACAAGTTAACGGGAGTGAATTGGCTTGAAAACTCGTCTGGTGTAGAGCGGTATAGTGACAAAAGTTGTTCTATCAGGCGTTGCATCCGTTCAACACCGTATTGCAGCTGAATAAATGATTCATTCCCGGTAGGTAGATCACTTTCAAGATTGTGAAGCTGAACCTTAAGGGCGCTGATGGGGGTACGTAGTTCGTGTGCTGCATCTGAGGTGAAGCGTTTTTCTCGTTCCAGTGCTGAATCTAGGCGCTGTATCAGGACATTGATGGATTGTACTACCTGTTTCAATTCATCCTTTAATTCAGGTGTTTGAATCGGTGTAAGGTCAGTTACCTGTTTATTTTTTAGCCTACATGAAAGGTCTTTAAGCGGTTTAAGCCCTCTGCTGATAA
>JBALVP010000097.1:0-6210 GCA_036961395.1 Porticoccus sp. | reverse complement strand
GGTGGTTGGCCAGTAGGGCGATCAGCGTGTGTGTTGGGGGCATTTTTACCCGTCTTTCCCGGCGGATAAGTACATCACGCTGGCGCGGCATGTTTTGCTCGTGAGCATGACCCGTGTCTAGGCCGGCATCACCGTAGTATTCAGGATAATCACCAGTGTCCTCGGGTGGAGGTGGTTCCTGATCGTGTTCTGGTGCTACGGCTTCAATGGGCTCTATCAACCCAGAGAGGGTATCGATATCCAGTCCTGTTTTCTGGGACAGGGTTTTTAGCATCAGCGCTTTGAAGACGCCCTGCGGCATCTTGTTGATCATGGGTGCGGCCAGCTTACTTAATCTGGCACGACCATCGAGAGATTCTATATCGAGGCCCTCTGATACGGATTCAAATAAAAAGTCTGAAATAGGCGTGGAGGATTGCACCAGTCGGAGAAACTTGTCGCTACCAATCTCTCGTACAAGGGTATCCGGGTCTTCACCGTCAGGTAGAAACATAAATTTAGCGGTGCGGCCATCAAACATGACGGGCAAGCTGGTTTCAAGGGCTCGACGGGCCGCCTTTCTACCGGCGTCATCACCATCGAAGCAGTACACCACTTCTGAGGTGTAGCGGAACAGTTTATCCAGATGCTCGGGTGTGGCGGCAGTGCCCAGTGTAGCAACGGCATTGTAAATGCCATGTTGAGCCAGTGCCGCTACATCCATATAGCCTTCAACAACGAGCAGGTTGGGAATATCTCGAAGTTTTTGATTGGCTTCGAATAAACCGTAAAGTTCCCGGCCTTTATGGAAGAGGGGGGTCTCGGGTGAATTCAGGTATTTAGGTTTGTCGTCACCCAGTACCCGTCCACCAAAGCCTATAGTACGGCCACGAACATCTCTAATGGGAAACATAATCCGGTGACGAAACCGGTCGTAGCGTTTATTGTCTTCTGTTCGTTCAATCAGTAGACCTGACTCATTCAGTCGGCCAATCGCTTCATCTGTGCCCCCTAAATTCTGTAACAGGTTGTCCCAACCCGGTGGGGCAAAACCAATGCCAAAATTTTTGGCGGTCTCGCCACTCAGCGCGCGGGATTTAAGGTAGTTGATGGCTTCATGGGCTGAAGGGTGATTGCGAAGACTGCTACGATAAAAACGATCTGCTTTGTCCATGACATCATAGAGTGCTTTGCGTCGCTGACTGGCACCGTCGTCGTGACTGGCTTCTCTGGGGACTTCCAGTCCGACGTGTTTGGCAAGAGTTTCTACCGCTTCAGGAAATGACATCCGGTCAAAGTCGATGACGAAGCCGATGGCATTGCCACCAGCACCACAGCCGAAGCAATAGTAAAACTGTTTGTCCTGGCTGACGGTAAAAGAAGGGGTTTTTTCGTCGTGAAAAGGGCAGCAGGCCGAGTGGTTTTTGCCAGATTTTCTTAGGTCTAGCCGACTACCCACCACATCGACAATATCAACCCGGTCAAGGACGTCATCGATAAAAGTTTGCGGAATTCTACCGGCCATGTATTAGATATCTGGGTTTGCTATCAAGATTGCTTTCAGGGTGTCATACCCGAAGCCAAGCTTTTTTATAATGATGTCTACATTATTGGTTGGGGTAATCTTCACAGCTTAATACTAACGAGGTGTCAGTATCCAGTCCGTTGATGAAATCTTGAGCTTAGCCCAGCTTTCCTTTCACCATACCGCTGACAGCACCCACATCGGCACGGCCCTGAATTTTAGGCTTGAGGATACCCATCACTTTGCCCATATCGCGCATGGATTCAGCGCTACTAGAGGCAATGGCTTCATCAATCATGCTTGCCAGCTCTTCATTGCTCAGTGCTTCGGGTAAGAATTCTTGAATGATCTCAATTTCAGCTTGTTCTATATCGGCCAGCTCTTGGCGCCCAGCTTCTTTATATTGATGAATGGAGTCGCGGCGTTGTTTGACCATTTTATCGAGGACAGCAAGCAGTCTGGCATCATCAACATCAATACGCTCATCGACTTCAATTTGCTTGACCTCGGCCAGAATGAGTCGAATGGCACCTAGGCGTTCTTTAGCCTTGGCGCGCATGGCATCTTTCATGGCACTGGTGATTTGGCCTTTCAGGGATTCGCTCATGATTTTCTCCTGTCGTAGGTATTTTCTCGCTGGGAAATATCTCAAACGCAAAAAGCGCCGACAGTGCGGCGCTTCAAGGATGGATGTCACCAGCTATCTAGTAGATGGTGTAGCCTAACAAATCAGTACAGATTTAGTACAGGCGTACAAACTTCTTGGTTTCGCGAGACTGCTTCTTAGCGTGACGCTTAACAGCAGCGGCAGCTTTACGCTTGCGCATCCAAGTGGGCTTCTCGTAGAACTCACGGCGACGAACTTCTGCCAATACACCGGCTTTCTCACAAGAACGCTTGAAGCGACGTAGAGCCACATCAAAAGGTTCGTTTTCTTTAACGCGAATTAAGGGCATGTAACCTCTATCCTGTTGTCTTTAATTTTGGTTTCGGTACCGAGTAACCCGGTACAACTGCAAGGGCGCGTATTCTATACATATCCTCGGGTAGTTGCAAAACTTTTGTCTGCTGCTCTAGGGGCGGCTAAGCGTATGAATTTGAGGCACTTTTGGCGTATGATTTCCACGGTCTATAAAAGGGCTTGGAGCAATCTACAAAATGAGCTTGGAATAATGCGTGTACTGGGGATAGAAACCTCTTGTGATGAGACGGGTGTTGCTGTTTATGACAGTGAGCAGGGGCTGCTTGCTCATACGCTCTACAGTCAGGCAGAAGTGCATGCGGAGTACGGTGGTGTCGTGCCTGAGCTGGCTTCTCGAGATCATGTGCGCAAATTATTACCCCTTATCAGGGAGGTATTGGATGATGCGAATACAACCTCAGCTGATATTCAGGGCATTGCCTTTACAGCAGGGCCTGGTCTGATAGGCGCTCTGATGGTGGGTGCTAGTATGGGGCGCTCTCTGGCTTATGCTTGGCAAGTGCCTGCGGTTGGGGTTCATCATATGGAAGGCCATCTGTTGGCGCCTATGCTGGAAGAAAATCCACCAGAGTTCCCCTTTGTCGCTCTGTTGGTGTCTGGTGGTCATACCCAATTAGTTGAGGTGAAGGGCATAGGCCAGTATCAAATATTGGGTGAGTCTTTGGACGATGCGGCAGGTGAGGCCTTTGATAAGGCGGCTAAAATGCTTGACCTAGATTATCCGGGCGGCCCCGAAATCGCTCGCCTGGCGACACAAGGTGATACCAGTCGATTTAAGTTTCCGCGACCAATGACGGATCGCCCCGGTCTTGATTTCAGTTTTTCTGGCCTGAAAACCTACACCCTGAATACCATTGCCAAGCACCGGGGTGACGATGTGCTGCCGGATGATCAAACCATGGCTGATATTGCCTGCGCTTTTCAGGAAGCGGTGGTGGATACCCTCGCCATAAAATGCCGCCGGGCATTGGAGCAGACGGGTTTGAGGACGCTGATTGTTGCTGGTGGTGTATCGGCGAATGCCCGATTGCGGGAAAAGCTGTCGAAAAGCTTGGCTAAAGTAAATGGAGAGGTTTTCTATGCCCGCCACGAGTTCTGTACAGATAATGGCGCCATGATCGCCTATGCCGGTTGTCAGCGATTATTAGCTGGGCAGCACGAAGCATTGGCTATTCGTGCGATACCCCGGTGGCCAATGGATACACTGCCACCATTGACGGTAGTGTAAATAGAGGTGTTGTGACGATGGATATTGTTTATATCGGTGACCTGCGTATCGATACGATTATTGGTATTTATGACTGGGAGCGTGAGGTTCGCCAAACCATCAGTCTTGATCTTGAAATGGGCACTGATATCCGTAAGGCAGCGGAGACCGACAACATTCAGTACGCCCTTGATTACAAAGCGGTATCAAAACGACTCATCGATTTTATTGAAGGCAGTGAATTTTTGCTGGTTGAAACCATGGCTGAGCAAGTGGCAGATATTGTTCGCCAGGAATTCCATGTTCCCTGGTTAAAGCTGCGAATTGGCAAACCCGGTGCTGTTCGTGGTGCTCGTGATGTGGGTATTATTATTGAGCGGGGGGTAAGAACCTAATGGCACGGGTTTTTCTCAGCCTTGGCAGTAATATCGAACAGCAACGCTATATTACGGCTGCTCTGGATGCACTTGCTGGCCAGTTTGGTCAGCTATTAATTTCATCCGTTTATGAGAGTGTTTCTGTGGGGTTTGATGGAGACAACTTTTATAACCTAGTGGTTGGTATTGATGCGGAGCTGAGTGTCAGTGAGCTCTCTGTCTATCTAAAGGCCCTTGAAGATAAAAATGGTCGTCGTCGGGATTGTCCACGTTTTAGTGCGCGTACTTTAGATATCGATATTTTGACCTACGACAAGCTGGTTGGCACGGTGGATGGCATCCTGCTACCTCGTCAGGAAATCCTGGAAAATGCCTTTGTGCTCTGGCCATTGGCCGAACTGGTGCCTGATGAAAAGCACCCGGTTGTGGGGGTGGATTATGGAGAACTGTGGCGGACTTATGATCAAGCCAGTCAATCTTTGTGGCCCGTCAGTTTTACTTGGCAGGGTGCCGAGCTTTCCCTGCTATCTAGTACCCAGCTATCTAATACCCAGTTATCTGATAATCCTGTGAGAGGCCGCTAAGTGTCAGACTTAAGACGTTTATCGCGATGTTTTAATATTGATGATCTTCGCAAAGTGGCCAAGGGGCGTTTGCCGGAATCACTGTTTGCTTATATTGATGGTGGCTCGGATGACGAGCAGACATTGAAGCGGAATACCACGACGTTTGATCGGTATGATCTTCTGCAGCGGGCGTTGGTGGATGTCTCTCAAATAGACCTTTCTACCACTGTGTTGGGCAAAAAAATAGATTGGCCAGTGATTTGTGCCCCCACAGGGATGACCCGAATGTTTCACTATCAGGGTGAAAAAGCCGTAGCGAGGGAAGCGGCTAAAAGTGGGACGTTCTATTCACTATCCACATTGTCTACGACGAGTATTGAGGATGTAGGGGCAGAAACTGATGGCCCAAAAATATTCCAAGTGTATGTTCACAAAGACCGGGAGTTAAGCCGGGAGTTTGTGCAGCGAGCAAAGGCATCGAACTTTGATGCCTTGTGCTTAACGGTAGATTTGCCTGCTCATGGTAACCGGGAGAGAGACCTGCGTACGGGCATGACCTTGCCTCCGAAGTTGACACTTAAAAGTATTCTGGATGTGTTGATTCACCCAGCCTGGGTTTACCGTTATCTCACCAATGACCCTATTGTATTGGCCAATGTAGAGCACAAAATTACCGAGGGTACCGGTGAGGTATCCAACCTGTTGCAGTATGTCGCCAACCAATTCGACCCCAGCGTGACCTGGAAGGATGCGGAATGGATGATGTCTGAATGGGGTGGGCCCTTTGTACTCAAAGGAATTATGTCCGTGGACGATGCTAAAAAGGCCGTTGAGATGGGTGCCTCTGCCATTGTGATTTCTAATCATGGTGGTCGTCAGCTAGATAGCTCCCCAGCTCCCTTTGATGTACTGCCAGATATTGTCGATGCCGTGGGTGGCCAGATAGAGATTATCCTTGATGGTGGCATCCGTCGGGGTACTCATGTACTGAAGGCAATTGCTTTGGGTGCAGATGCCTGCATGGTGGGTAGGCCATACCTCTATGGGTTGGCTGCCGGTGGTCAGCAGGGTGTGGCCAGAGCACTGCACTTGCTGCGAACGGAGATTGAGCTGGACATGAAGTTGATGGGCTGTCGTGAATTGTCTGAAGTCACGCCTGCCTGCCTACGCCAGAGATAGAAGGTAACGACTAGGGCTTTCACCGTTACTCTTTAATTGCGGACGAGTGAGACTATTCAGCACAATTGATACAAAGGTGTGTGTATGGCACCGCATCAAGTCGTTTCAGCGCAATATCTTCACCGCAATGGCTACAGCTGGTGTAGTCTCCCGTTTCTATGCGTTCGAGTGCATGGTTAATTTGGGTGAGTTCGCTCTGGGACTCATTACCAATAGCCTCCAGTACCTCATCGTTTTGCCGTTCCTGTGCCTGCTCAGACCAATCGGTCGAGTGTTCTGCAGTTATCCCCGTTTTTACGCGTGAAATCCGCTGTATGAGTGCCTCCTGGCGTTTTTCCAGTTCTTTTTTGATATTGGCTAATGCTGAGGTCATAACATTCTCTGATAAATAGTGG
>JBALVP010000096.1:0-6248 GCA_036961395.1 Porticoccus sp. | reverse complement strand
TTGGTGATAACCCGAACCTTTTCCAAGGCTTATGGTTTGGCTTCGTTACGGCTAGGGTATGCTATCTCTCACCCCGATGTGGCAGATATTATTAACCGATTGCGCCAGCCATTTAACATTAACAGCATGGCATTGGCTGCCGCAGTTGCAGTTTTGGATGACGAGGATTATCTCAGCCGTAGTATTGATATTAATCGCAGTGGTTATGAACAGCTTGTCTCTGGATTTGATCAGATGGGACTCGATTTTATTCCCTCTGTAGGTAATTTTATTTCGGTGCAGATACCTGGTGATATCCAGGCTTTGTATCAGTCATTATTAAAACGCGGTGTAATTGTGCGCCCTATAGGGGTGTACGGTATGCCAGATCATTTGCGTGTGTCCATTGGCTTACAAGAAGAAAATCAGCGATTTTTGGATGTGCTTGGACAATTGCTGTTAGAACAAGAGGCCACCTGATGCCTGAAGGAATCAATCGTTTAGTCGTTATCGGTCTTGGTTTGATCGGCAGCAGTTTAGCTAAAGCGGCACGAGATAGAGGCCTCTGTCAGGAAGTGATCGGTTGCTCCCGTAGTCCCGAAACACTCGTTAAGGCAATGAAAGCGGGTGTTGTGGATCGGGTTGTTGATTCTATTGAATCGGTGGCTGGCGAGTTAGGTGATGGTGATCTTGTCGTTATTGGTGTACCTACGCTCACAGTTCCTGCGATTGTTCGTCAATTACAACCGATTCTCTCTCAGTCTGTGACAATTACCGATGTCGCGAGCGTAAAAGGTAGCGTAGTCAAGGCACTTAAAGAGGTCTATGGCGACATTCCCGCCCAGTTTGTTCCTGGGCACCCCATTGCCGGGTCTGAAAAGAGTGGCGTGGATGCCGTTAACCCTGGGCTGTTTGATGACCACCGAGTGATTCTGACGCCATTGCCGGAAACGGGTGATAATCACTTGCAGCGAGTAACAGGTCTTTGGTCTGGAGCTGGTGCTGTGGTGAGTAAAATGTCAGTGTTAGAGCATGATGAAGTGCTGGCTGCGACCAGTCATTTACCCCACATGCTGGCATATTCTCTGGTCGATACACTCTCGAATATGCGAGAAAATAGAGAGATTTTCCGTTACGCAGCGGGTGGCTTCAGAGACTTCACTCGTATCGCTGCCAGTGACCCGGTTATGTGGCACGATATTGTGATGGCTAATGACCAGGCGGTCCTGTCTGTCTTAGAGGATCTTACCGAGCACCTTGGCCTTATAAAGCAGGCCATAACAAGTGGCGATAGCGATTACTTGTTAGGTGTCTTTACACGAGCAAGAGAAGCTCGAAATCATTTTTCTAAAATGCTTGAAAATAAGGCTTACTTAGAGCCCATGACACAAACAATCGATTATAGAGTCTCGCCAGGTGGCAGTGTTTCCGGACGGGTACGTATCCCTGGGGATAAGTCCATTTCTCACCGTTCCATTATGTTAGGTTCGATTTCACAGGGTGTAACGGAAGTTACAGGTTTTCTTGAGGGTGAAGATAGTCTTGCTACACTGCAAGCATTTCGGGATATGGGCGTGGTGATCGAGGGGCCAACTGATGGTCGTGTGATAGTGCACGGCGTGGGTCTCAATGGGTTAAAAGCGCCTACGGGCCCGCTTTATCTGGGTAATTCTGGAACGTCCATGAGGCTGCTCTCGGGGTTGCTGGCTGCTCAGTCTTTCGATGTTGAATTAACGGGTGATGAATCCTTATCAACGCGCCCAATGGCGCGTGTAGCAGAACCGTTACGTCAAATGGGCGCAGTGATTGAGACGGAAGAGGGTGGGCGTCCACCACTACGTATTAAGGGTGGACAGCATTTAAACGCCATTGATTATGAATTGCCTATGGCTAGTGCGCAGGTGAAATCCTGTGTTTTATTGGCGGGGTTGTATGCAGATGGAGTCACTCGTACTACAGAGCCCGCGCCAACCCGCGACCATACGGAAAGGATGCTCACCGGGTTTGGTTATCAGGTCAACCGTAAAGGGCCTGTGGCTGAGCTGATGGGTGGCGGAGAGCTTGCAGCTATGGCTATTGATGTCCCTGCTGATATATCCTCCGCAACCTTCTATATGGTGGCCGCATCTATTGCACCCGGATCAGATATTTTTTTGCCCCACGTTGGTATAAACCCAACGAGAATCGGGGCGATCAATATTTTGCAAATGATGGGGGCTGATATTCAGTTGTCTAATCAGATTGACGTAGGCGGAGAACCCGTGGCAGATATTCGAGTGCGTTATGCACCACTGCATGGTATTGAAATACCTGAAGAACAAGTGCCGTTGGCTATTGATGAGTTTCCGGCACTATTTGTGGCAGCTGCCTGTGCTGAGGGGCAGACGGTGCTCACTGGCGCAGAAGAATTGCGAGTAAAGGAAAGTGACCGTATTCAGGCCATGGCGGATGGGTTGAAAATACTCGGTGTGGATGCGACACCAACAAACGATGGAATTATTATTAACGGCGGGGCTATCAGTGGGGGTGAGGTGGACAGTGTTGATGATCACCGAATTGCCATGTCCTTTGCTGTGGCAGCACTTAGAGCCCAGGACGATATCCTGATTAAAAATTGTAACAATGTGGTGACATCATTCCCTGGTTTTGTGGCGTTGGCTAACCAAGCAGGGTTGAAGGTGGTCGAGGAAGCACGATGACTGATAAACAAATCCCCATCATTACTATCGATGGTCCCAGTGGTTCAGGTAAGGGCACGGTTTGTCAGTTATTGGCAACTAAGCTGGGGTTTCATTATCTTGATAGTGGTGCACTGTACCGCTTGCTGGCCCTCGCAGCCAAGCGACACGGGGTAGCACTAGATAATGTTGAGTCACTGGCAGTTATGGCGGCCCACATGGATATTTCATTCAATATGAATGAAGACGGAACGCCTTCAAAGGTATTGTTGGAGGGCGAAGATGTTTCGTTGCTAATCCGTAACGAGAGTGTAGGTTCTGATGCCTCTCTTGTAGCGGCATGCCCAGAGGTTCGGGCGGCCTTATTACAGCGTCAAAGGGCTTTTGCAGTAGCTCCAGGTTTGGTCGCTGATGGTCGAGATATGGGGACTGTCGTCTTTCCTGATGCAGATGCCAAAATTTTTCTCACCGCTAGCCCGAAGGAGCGTGCTGAAAGGCGCTATAAGCAGTTGATAGATAAAGGGGAAAGTGTTAGCCTTGCCGCCCTCGTTGAACAGGTCCAAAAACGGGATGAGCGGGATATGAATCGTACCGTCTCTCCTTTGGTTCCAGCGGATAACGCGGTGGTATTGGATAGTTCCAAAATGACCATTGACGAGGTGTTGCACTCAGGGCTAGAAATTGCCATTAAAAATGGTATCCAGCCACAGCAATAAAATGGGCTACGCGGTGTCGATCCAGAAATGCACCTTGTTAGCCTGAAATTAATAGCCCGCATAGCTGGTAATGCGGTTAAGAGCCAATGACCTAAAAGCTAATGCTTATAGATGTTGACTCACATTCCTACAGGTACACCTCCATGAGCGAAAGCTTCGCAGAATTATTTGAAGAAAGTCTAAAAACCGTTGAAATGGTCAATGGCGCTATCATAACTGGCGTTGTGATGGACATTGATAAAGACTGGGTAACAGTACACGCCGGCTTAAAATCCGAAGGTGTCATTGCCAAGAGTGAATTTTTCGACGATAACGGTGAATTAAGCCTTGAGATTGGTGACGAAGTACAAGTCGCCCTTGAAGCGGTAGAAGATGGCTTTGGTGCCACTCGCCTTTCCCGTGAAAAAGCCCGCCGTGCTGAATCTTGGATTGAGCTTGAAGCAGCCCATACTGCTGAAGAAGTGGTTATCGGTATTATTAGCGGCAAAGTCAAAGGTGGTTTTACTGTCGATGTGAATGGCCTGCGCGCCTTCCTTCCAGGCTCATTAGTAGATGTGCGCCCGATTCGCGACACTGCTCACTTGGAAAACAAGCCGCTTGAATTCAAAGTTATCAAGCTGGATCAGAAACGTAATAATGTGGTGGTGTCCCGCCGTGCAGTGATGGAGCAAGTCAACACCGAAGAGCGTGATGAGCTGCTGGCCAAGCTGGAAGAGGGTATTAGTCTTAAAGGTATCGTTAAGAACCTCACTGACTACGGTGCCTTTGTTGACCTAGGCGGTATTGATGGCTTGTTGCACATCACGGACATGTCCTGGAAGCGTATCAAGCATCCAAGCGAAATCGTGAATGTTGGCGATGAGATTGATGTCAAAGTGCTGAAGTTCGATCGCGAGCGTAGCCGTGTATCTCTGGGCATGAAGCAAATGGGTGAAGATCCTTGGGCAAGCATTTCAGGTCGTTATCCTGAAGGTGCTCGCGTCAAGGCGACTGTTACCAACCTGACAGATTATGGTTGTTTTGCAGAGTTAGAAGATGGTGTTGAAGGCCTGGTTCACGTCTCTGAAATGGATTGGACTAACAAGAACATTCATCCCTCCAAAGTTGTTCAGTTGGGCGACGAAGTAGAAGTGATGATTCTGGATATCGACGAAGAGCGCCGTCGTATCTCCCTGGGTATCAAGCAGTGCTTTATGAACCCATGGGACGAGTTTGCTACCAAACATGCCAAGGGTGAAAAAATCACTGGCAACATCAAGTCCATTACCGATTTCGGTATCTTTATCGGTCTTAATGGCGGTATTGATGGCTTGGTTCACCTCTCCGATATTTCCTGGAATGAGACTGGCGAAGAAGCCGTTCGTAACTTCAAGAAAGGTGATGAGGTTGAGACAGTTATATTGTCTATCGACCCAGAAAGAGAGCGTATCTCTTTGGGTATGAAGCAGTTATCTGATGACCCTTTCACAAACTACACGACTGAAAATGACAAAGGCACAATTGTCACTGGTGTTGTTAAAGAAGTGGATGCCAAAGCAGCGATTATCACCTTGAGTGGCGAAGTGGAAGGACAGTTAAAAGCGTCTGAAATTTCACGCGAGAAAGTGGCCGATGCCAGTAACGAAATGAAAGTTGGTGATGAAGTTGAGGCTAAAATCATTAATGTGGATCGTAAGAACCGCACGATCAGCCTTTCCATCAAAGCTAAGGACGTTGCCGAAGAGAAAGCTGCGATTAAAGAGCACCGTAAGTCAGAGGTAGATAGTGTTGCTCCGACAACAATTGGTGATTTAATCAAAGCTCAGATGGACACGAAAGAGAAGTAATGCTTAGATTAGGGGTAATGGAAACATTACCCCTTTCTATTTAATAGTCAGACACTTATGACAAAATCAGAATTAATAGACCATATTGTTACCCAGCAGGACCAACTTCCCCCAAAGGATGTTGAGCTTTCTGTGAAAATGATTCTGGAGAGAATGACCCAGTCTCTGGTGAACAATGACCGTATCGAGATCAGAGGTTTTGGTAGTTTTTGTCTTCACTACCGTGCGCCACGTGTGGGGCGCAACCCAAAAACAGGTGATTCAGTAGAGCTGTCGGGTAAATCTGTTCCCTATTTCAAACCAGGAAAGGAACTCCGTGAAAGAGTGAATAGCAGTCTCAATAATGACTGATCTATTCCTGTGATATTAATGATTTAGATAAATCGCGGCTAATGGTTATGAGTTTGGTTACAATAAACGGCAAGTCGTTTGACTTGCCGTTTTTTTGTGCGTGGGGACTTTTATGATGTTGTTAAAAAAGCTTTGGTGGTTGCTGGTTGCAATAGTTGCTGTCTGGCTGGGTATCTGGGTTGTATTTGATAACCCTGAACCTATGGCTTTCCACCTATTCGGTTTTGATCTGGGGCTTCTTCCGGGCGGCCTTTTGTTGTTAGCTACATTTTCAATCGGCTGTATAGCGGGATTGATTTTCAGTTTTCCCGCGTTGGCCAAGTTGAGGCGTCGTGTCAATGTATTGAACAAGCAGTTGATTAAATCGAAAGTGTCCGATGTGAATAATCATGGGGCTGCAAAGCAGGGTCAGCAATATTGAGTTATGCTTGAAACCCTTTACATTCTTGTTGCGCTTTTATTTGTACTTGTATGGGCTGCAGGGAGGGCTAATGGTTTGCGTCAGCCGAGAAAAGAATCAACGGGGGAGCTGGCGAGGCATTATTTTCAAGGCATTAATTTTTTGCTCCATGAGCAATCCGATCAGGCTATAGGTACATTTATACGTTCAGTAGACGTTACGCCTCATATACTGAAAAGCCATCTGGCGCTGGGTGATCTGATGTGTCAGCGTGGCGAAGTAGGCAGACCGATTCGGG
>JBALVP010000095.1:0-6326 GCA_036961395.1 Porticoccus sp. | reverse complement strand
TATGGCTCACGTCGTGAGCTAGAAAAGTGGATCGCGGATGGTCGTGTCTCTGTTAATGGCAAGGTGGCAAAACTTGGTGATAGAGCATCGCTGGATGATACCGTTTCTGTAGATGGTAAACGCGCTAAACTTCCCTCCAAAGATCAGCGAATACGCGTGTTGCTGTACAACAAGCCAGAAGGAGAAGTATGTACTCGTTCTGACCCTGAAGGACGCAAAACAGTATTTGAACACTTGCCACGATTAAAAGGTGAGCGGTGGGTCGCGGTGGGTCGTTTGGATATCAGCACCACCGGATTACTTCTCTTCACTAACAACGGTGAGTTGGCCAATAAATTAATGCATCCGTCTTCCAGAATAGATCGCGAGTATCTGGTTCGGATACATGGTGCTGTTGATGATGATATGTTGAAGCGGCTTCGTGAGGGTGTTCTGCTAGAAGATGGCATGGCAAAGTTTAGCGATGTTGTACCTGGTGAGCGAGTCGGTACTAACGGTTGGTATACCGTAGCACTGATGGAAGGCCGAAACCGTGAGGTTAGGCGGTTGTGGGAATCCCAGAATGTTGAAGTTAATCGCCTTAAGCGGGTACGGTTTGGACCTATTTTTATGCCTTCTTATACACGTCGAGGGCAGTGGGTTGAGCTTGATGAAAAAGCACTCAATGACCTTTTGATTAGTGTCGATATGCGGGTAGGAAAAAAACAAAAGCGACTCTTGCCAGATGATAAGGTGCGTAGGGATAGGCAGTTAAAGCGACTCCGTTCTAAAGGGCCCGCATCTAAATAATAAAAATTTTTTCAAATAAAAAAAGCTTGAGTCAATAAACCCCCGATGGTTTATTGTGCGCGTATCTTTCTGTTAACCCGTCATTGTGCATCTATGGATTGCCCTGTAACCCCTTCGCTGTCTTTACCCATGAGGTATAAATAGAGCGGCATGATGTCTTCAGGTATTTTGACGGTAGAGGGGTCTTCTGCAGGGAAGGCCGTAGCTCTCATACGAGTTCTAGTAGCTCCCGGGTTGATACAGTTAACTCGGATATTACTAATACCCTCTAGTTCATTGGCAAGTACCTGTGACATCCCTTCAGTGGCAAACTTTGAGATGGCATAGGCGCCCCAGAATGGTTTGCCGACCCTGCCAACACCTGAGGTAGTAAAGATGATGGAAGCGCTGTCAGATTTTTCCAATAATGGCAGTAGTGCCTTTGTCATCATGAACTCTGCTGTCACGTTAACCTGCATCACTTTTTGCCAAGTGCTCAATTTATAGTTAGCGATGGGCGTACGCTGGCCGAGTTGGCCGGCGTTGTGTAATAGGCCGTCGAGCTTGCCAAAGGTTTCTTCAAGGCGGTCGTGCATGTCTTCGTAATCTTTTTCTGACGCACCTTCAAGACATACAGGGTAGATGGCGGGTTCTGGCCCTCCAGCCGACTCGATCTCATCGTATACTTTCTCCAGTTTGGGCACAGTGCGGCCCATCAAGATGATGGTTGCACCAAAAGATGCGAACGTTTTGGCGGCAACAGCACCAATACCATCGCCGGCCCCGGTAACAGCAATAACTTTTCCGGTGAGCAGGTCTTGTGGGGCGCTATAATTCTGTGAATCCATGGTTGTTGGCTTTCCTTAAAGTATTAGTTCTAGCAGTTGGGTGGCGCAGTTGACGGTATAGTGAGCGCCCCAGAGTGCCGGGTCTTCGTTCTTGTCAATGTACCCATAGGCTGCAGCAATGGTGGTTGTTCCAGCTCGCAGCCCCGCTTCAATATCACGCTGGTGATCACCGATATATACAGTTTTATCAGGGCTGACCCCCAGTTGTTTACAGGCTAGCACGACTGATTCAGGGTCAGGTTTGGTCTTGGTGACATGGTCTGGACAGATAATGGTGGCGGGTGCGGGTGAAAGTGGTAATTGCTGTAGGATGGCAAGGGTATAGCTCTCAGGCTTGTTGGTCACAATTCCCCAAGGGATTTGTTGCTGCCCTAGGGTCGAGAGGAGTTCTGTAATTCCCTTAAAAGGATGGGTTTGATCAGCCAGGTTGTCCATGTATAGCGACAGAAGTTCCTGGCGAAAGGGCTCAAAATCCGGGTGCTGTTCATCCAAGTCAAAGACCTTTTTTATAATACCAACTGAGCCATGGGTGACCAGTCGACGAATGCTTTCTGCTGGTAACAGTGGCATTCCTTTTCGTGCTAGCAGCCGATTGGTGGCTGTTAGAAAGTCAGGGGCAGTATCGAGTAGAGTTCCGTCCAGATCGAATAATACAGCCTGAAATCGTGTAGGAGTGTGTCTGGAGGGATGTGTCATAGGGTGTGTTGTAGCCGTTGGCATCAATCTGGTTTGCGGGCGTAGACCAAGTAGTTTACGTCTACATCCTGATCATCGAGGCGGTAATGCTTGGTTAGCGGATTGTAGGTCATGCCAGTCATTGTTTGTAGTTCAAGACCGCATTCCCTAACCCAGTTACAGAGTTCAGAGGGGCGAATAAATTTACCATAATCATGGGTGCCTTTCGGAAGTAGTTTTAGTAAATACTCAGCCCCAATAATAGCGAACAGATAAGCTTTGGGGCTGCGATTGATGGTAGAGAAATACAGGTGCCCTCCAGGCTTGACCAATTTCGCGCAGGCATCAATGACAGAGCGTGGGTCTGGAACATGTTCCAACATTTCCAGGCAGGTCACGATATCAAACTCACCAGGGTGTTGTGCGGCCATCTCCTCTGCAGTGCACTGTTGATAATTGACGGATACACCTGATTCTAGGCTGTGAAGCTTGGCGACAGCCAGTGGCGCTTCACCCATATCAATGCCGGTAACATCGGCGCCTCTGTGTGCCATGGATTCTGCCAAGATGCCGCCACCACAACCAACATCGAGCAGTTTGCATTCGACGACGGGGGAGTGCTCGTCTATCCAGTTTGCTCTCAGTGGATTTATATCATGCAGCGGTTTGAATTCACTTTCCTGGTCCCACCAGCGGCTGGCCAGAGCTTCAAACTTAGCAATTTCAGCGTGGTCAACATTGAGTTTTGACATCAATAAATTCCGATATTGGTTACTTGGGCGCTTGGTTTTTCAGGCTGGCTCTGTTGATCAGAGAGAGGTTTTTAATATCTCTGCCTGCATCTTGATATTGCTAACGAAGGGCTATTTTCCGTTGCCACTGCTGCGCCTTAATAAGCACTTCTTGTTCATTTAAGGTCTTTAGTTGCCGTTCTACCATGAGGGCTCTTCCGTTTACCCACAGGTGGCTAACTCGGCTGCCCGCATTGGTATAAACCAACTGGGAGGCCGGATTATACAGTGGTTCTGATTCAATTGTGCCAAGTGTTATGGCTGCCAGGTCAGCACTTTTACCGACCTCAATACTACCAATTTGATCGTCCCAGCCCATCGCTTTGGCGCCATTGATGGTGGCCATTTGCAGAGCGGTATGGGCGTCAACGGCACCGGCATCCCCTGATACGGCCTTGGCTACAAGTGCTGCCGTGGACATCTCACCAAGCATATCAAGGTTATTGTTACTGGCTGCACCGTCAGTGCCTAAGGCTACGTTAATACCGTTATCTAGTAACGTTGTCACCGGGCAGAACCCGCTGGCCAGCTTCAAGTTGGACTCGGGGCAGTGAATGACGTGGACATTATGCTCGACCAGAGTGGTGATATCTTGATCATCGAGTTGTGTCATATGAACACATTGGGTTAGAGGGGATAGAAGGCCTAATTCAACCAGCCGTTGTATGGGTCTCACTCCATGCTCTTGAAGGCTATCCGCAATTTCTTTCGCCGTTTCATGCAGGTGAATTTGTACGTAGCTATCAAGCTCTTCAGCGTAGGTGGCTATTGTTTCCAATGGCCCATTCGAGAGGGTGTAGGGGGAATGGGGGCCGAAAGCAATGCGAGTTAGGGCTCGATCCTTGTAGTCATCACGTAACTGGAGGCCTTTATGAATATAGTCTTCCGGGCCGCGACCCCAGGCCGAAGGGAAGTCAAAAATAGGGAAGGCGATCTGGCTGCGAATCCCGCTATGGCTGGCAATTTCCGCCGCACAATCGGGGAAGAAATACATATCTGAGAAACAGCTGGTACCACTGCGAATCATCTCTGCGATGGCGAGCTCCGTACCATCACGAACAAAGTCTTCACTTACCCACTGCCCTTCGGTAGGCCATATGTGTTTTTCCAGCCAGGTTTGTAGTGGCTGATCATCAGCATAACCACGGAGAAGTGTCATGGCTGCATGACCGTGAGTGTTGATAAGCCCAGGAATAAGCACGTGATTGGGCAGCTCAATATGTTCTATGGGTATATATTTTCTAGTCGCCTCTTTGGTGGGAAGAATTGCCACGATATTGCCCTGGTCTATGACGACAGAGCAGTCCTCAAATACCGCGCCCTTTGGGATTACGGGAATAGTCCACCGAGCGGAAATGAGTAGATCGACAGTTATGGCTGTCATTGTAGGGTTATTCCTTGGGCGACAAATAAGACGGGCAGTATACCCTCACAAAAAAGATCATTAAACAAAGACATACGGGGACGAAAATAGGACATTTTGTGGTATGATCCCGCGCTTGATTTAACGGCTTGGCCGTTGATGGGCATAAGAAGGATAAGCAGTAGTATGGGTGAGTTAGCCAAAGAAATCCTACCCGTTAATATCGAAGACGAATTACGTCAGTCCTATCTTGACTACGCCATGAGCGTTATTGTTGGGCGGGCACTGCCAGATGTCAGAGATGGCCTTAAGCCAGTACATCGTCGTGTGCTATTCGCGATGAGTGTGCTTAATAACGACTGGAACAAATCCTACAAAAAATCTGCGCGTGTGGTCGGTGATGTGATTGGTAAGTATCACCCCCATGGCGATTCAGCTGTGTATGACACTATCGTTCGAATGGCTCAACCGTTCTCTCTTCGATATATGCTGGTGGACGGGCAGGGTAACTTTGGTTCTGTGGATGGTGACTCCGCAGCTGCCATGCGTTACACCGAAATTCGGATGGCCAAGATTGCCCACTCGTTGTTAGCGGATCTGGATAAAGAAACCGTTGATTATGTGGAAAACTACGATGGCACCGAGCTAATCCCGGAAGTTATGCCTACACGGGTGCCTAACCTTTTGGTTAATGGCTCTTCGGGTATTGCGGTGGGAATGGCAACCAATATTCCCCCTCACAATCTGAAAGAGGTAGTCAACGGCTGTTTAGCGCTGATTGACAATGCCGATATTTCCATCGATGAGTTGATGGAATACATCCCTGGCCCTGACTTTCCTACTGCTGCGATTATTAACGGTAGAGCGGGAATTATTCAGGCCTATCGTACTGGCCGTGGTCGTATCTACGTGCGTGCTAGGGCGACAGTGGAAGTTAATGAAAAAACCAGTCGTGAGACGATTATCATTACTGAGCTTCCCTATCAGTTGAACAAAGCTCGGTTGATTGAGCGCATCGCTGAGTTGGTGAAAGAAAAGAAAATTGAAGGTATATCAGAGCTGCGTGATGAGTCGGATAAAGATGGCTTGCGCGTAGTAATAGAACTGAAAAGAGGTGAGGTGGGTGAGGTTATTCTCAACAACCTCTATGCCCAAACTCAATTACAAAACGTATTTGGCATCAATGTTGTCGCGTTGGTGGATGGTCAGCCACGAACCCTTAATCTGAAAGAAATGCTGGAGGCCTTTGTCCGCCACCGTCGTGAGGTGGTGACACGTCGTACCGTTTATCTACTCCGTAAGGCCCGTGAACGAGGGCATATTCTGGAGGGTTTGGCAGTTGCCATTGCCAATATTGATAAAATTATTGAGTTAATTAAATCGTCTCCGTCTCCTGCTGAGGCAAAAGAAGGTTTGATTGCGAGAGGCTGGGATGCCAGTAATGCAGCTCAGCTTTTGGAGCGTGCGGGTAGTGATGCCAGCCGCCCTGAAGATTTAGAGCCCGGTTATGGTATGCGTGACGGGCAATATTATTTATCGCCGTCACAAGCCCAAGCTATTCTTGAGTTACGTTTACACCGCCTTACGGGTATGGAGCACGATAAGCTGCTTGCTGAATATCAGGAAAAGCTAGAGGAAATCATTGAATACCTGAGAATTCTCGGTGATGCCAATGTGCTGATGCAGCTAATCCGTGAAGAATTGCAGGCTGTGAGTGAAGAGTTTGGTGATGAGCGTCGCAGTGAAATTGTTGAATCACAGCATGACCTCACCGTTGAAGATCTGATTACCGAAGAAGATCGCGTAGTGACAATTTCCCACGGCGGTTATGCTAAAACTCAGCCCTTGAGCGATTATCAGGCGCAGCGTCGTGGAGGCATG
>JBALVP010000094.1:0-6389 GCA_036961395.1 Porticoccus sp. | reverse complement strand
CGTGGCCACCAAATACCTCTATCGTTACTTGGGTTGGCGACGCTTGTTAAGTGGCAACTCATTGACTAATAAGGTGTTTGTAGAGCGAATTGCCGGACACTGGGTGTAACAACTTTTAAGCTGAACAGAGCCAAGATATTGGCTATAAAGAGCGTGCCTGCAATCACTACAGCATAGATTATTGTCAATCCTCTACCTATTATCTGGCGGCGGATATGCATTACCACAACCACGGCCGAACAAATAATTATCAGTCCGCTCAGTAGAGGCAAATTTGGGTAGATGGCATAAAACCAATTACTGGGCAAATTGATCATCTGGCCAGCTTCGGTAAACAGCACCGCCAAGAAAATACCCGCCGCAACCGATAGGATCGCCAATAATTTCGAAATCAGGGAAGGAAAGTGTGAATTCATAAAAAATAAATCAGACATATCTTTACATCTATTGTAGCCGGCTAAAAGAAGATCGCTAGCAGCACTGGCTTACAAATTCAAAATATCACCATTTGGGCAATTTTTTTACTTAAGGTATTCTGAAATCGAAGAGAACCGTCGTGTGGACTTCCCAGGGGTTGCGGAACACCCAATAGCGTTAAAATGCAACTCTAAAAGGAATCGCAGTAGATACGGAAAGCTGAGTACCCTTGGTGAATGAGTTTTATGGCAACTATCTAGAGAGTTGGTGCGATTCAGGCCCACTTAAGTACAAAATCGATCATATCCATAGCAACACCCGAAATTTCTCTCATTGAAACCCAATACACTGCCTATACTACTTTTAACTAAGTATCAGCAACTGGAAGTGCTGCTAACTGAGAGTTTTTTTCGTTAAGTTAACAGCATTAATAACTGACATTTTTAAAGCCGTTAGAGAAATCACGTAAAAACTCAAGATCAGAAACTCGATGCTAACGGACAATGTTATGAAACAATATATGCACTTACTACTCGGTCTGGGCGCTATGGCTTGCCTAGTCCCTGCGGCAATGGCCGGCACACAACTGAACCACGATTCTGAGTACTATGTTCTCCAGGCACAACACGGTGAGCAGTGGGCTGCGGACGACAAGGCCGTAGACGCCAAGTTGGCTGAATTTAAAAAGAGTAACAATGGCAAGCCACCCAATATTGTCTACATCCTGATTGACGACATCGGTTACGGCGATATGGGTATTCCTGAACTCAACGCCCTGCGTGGTTACGAAACCCCAAGCATTAATAAGCTTGCAAACCAGGGTATGCGCCTGTCTCGTATGTATACCGAACCTTCCTGCACACCAACCCGCGTTGCCTTTATGACCGGCCGTCAACCCTACCGTAATGGTATGGGCGATACCGCTGTCGACATTGCCGGTTTTGGACTGGCAGGCAAAGAAATAACACTCGCTGAAGTCCTCTCCGGTGCCGGCTATAACACGGTGCATATCGGAAAATGGCATATGGGTGATATTGAAGAATCCTGGCCTCACAATCAGGGCTTTGATTTCGCCGCCTTTCCCATCCATCAACAGGGCCAGTTAACCATATTTCACGACGATGCGGCGAATGAAGAGACCTCCTATTCCATAGGTGAGAACAACTACGACAGCAAGTTCACCAAAGACCGCTGGTTCCGCCCCGATGCCTCTGCCATGGTTACCGGCGTAGAGGCCAAAAAAGGAGGCAAACCTAAAGAGGTCCATATGAAACCCGGTGAGCGCTGGAACGAGAAAAAATACGATGAAATGAACCGTCGCTACCAACGCCAGACGATGGAGCATCTGAAAGAGCTGGCTGCTAAAGACGAGCCCTTCTTCCTGCAATACTGGCCACTATATCCACTGACAGGTGCTCGCGTACCCGGCGGGCCCTACACGACCCCCAACGGTGGTACTTACGTTGAGAAACTGAAGTTGGTAGACCTGTGGGTTGGCGAAATCATGGCTGAAATGGAAAAGCTGGGCATCGCTGATAACACCATTCTGATGCTGATGGGCGACAATGGCCACTTCACCAAATACTCACCCGGCAGTGGTTTCACCCCAATTGTATTCCGCGGAGGCAAGGGTGACACCACTGAAGGTGGTGTTCGTGTTGATGCCTTCGTAAGCTGGCCCGGCATGATCGAGGACGATACAATCGTCAGTGATATTGTTCACGTAACCGACCTGTTCACCACCCTGTCTCGCTTTGCTGGTGCTGAAGACAAGATCCCCACTGACCGCCTTATTGACGGTGTGGATCAGAGTGCACTGATGTTAATCGGTGAAACCAAGGGCCGTCGCGACCATGTCATGATCTATTCAGGCAATGCCTTAGAAGCTGTTGTTAAAGAACACTTGAAACTTGAAGTGCCACCCCCAGGTCAGAATCCGATAGGGGCTCACTTCTATGACCTGCAACGGGATACCCGTGAAGAGTGGTCGGTATCCACCGAAGTCGGTGCCTGGGGTGGTGCAGAATTTGTCCGCGTGGTGCAGCGCCACATGATGCGCAAGCAGAAGTTCCCGGATGAAGGACCGGCCCGCGGTATTCCTTATGAAGGTATCAGCAACCTGAGGCCAGAATCCGAGGCAGCAGTGAAAGCTTTCCTCAACAAAATGCAAACACCAAAGATGTGATTTTTTGAGTTTTCCTAAAGGCCGCTCTGTGAGCATAATGCTGTTCGGTTAAGACTTGCCAACGGCTAAGGGCTTTAACAAAATCCGGTATTCCTTCATGGCTACCGGATTTTTTTGTGCTAATTCAACAGCCTTTGCCCACATTGATGACTTACATTTCTTTGCTGACCTCAATACGTTTTCCCAAAAAATATCAGTTTTTTAGATATGCGCTTTCTTAATTGTGAGGTGATATCAAAAGCCATATAGACCGGCTTGTAGTGGCTAGCTCTTTCAACTGTCACAAAGGCAGCGACGCAAAGAGCAGTTTTCCAAGGTTCTGGAAATATAGTTCTGAGGTATTTCATTAACGAGCTTTAAGAAGAGGCCTGTGCAGGAAACTGAATTAAGACCTTGCATAAAGAATGAAACGCGAAGAGCACAAACATCTTGAAGAAATGGAACTTAACGCGTGTGATGAGAGCGGGGGGGAGTGCCAATCACCAGAACCCTCGTGACTCCTTTTGGCCGTGTCCTGCCGAAAGCTGAAGCTCAGATAGCTTAAGAATTAGTTTTCACACAGCCTGTGCCAACTCCGGACTTTTAGAGTTCGCTAATATAGCGCTGCACCTGCCACCCTCTCAATTCCAATAGCGATGTATGGACTCCACCACCCTACCTAAGTAGCCTGATGTCTAATAAAAAAAGGAGTCTATACAGTGAATAAGTTTAATGTAATTGGTATTGATTTAGCCAAGATCGTTATCCAAGCATGCAGAATAGACAAGCATGGCGAACTAACATCAAATAAAGCGATTAGCCCCAAGAAGCTAAAAGAACTGTTGGTGAAGGCAGCCCCTTCAATCGTTGCAATGGAAGGCTGTGGAAGCTGTCATTACTGGGCACGATTTGCAAAAAAATGTGGCCACGATGTTAGGATTATTAGCCCTAAAAAGGTCAAAGGATTTCTACAAGGCCAAAAAACAGATGCCAACGATGCATTGGCCATAGCAATAGCAGCAACACAGTTTGGCATGACATTTAGTCCAGTAAAAGAAGAGGAACAGCAGGCCCTACAAACGCTAGAAACTAGCCGTAAGTTTTTAGATAAGGAGCTGACAGCATTAAGCAATCATATTCGTGCCTACCTATATGAATATGGCGTCACAATGAACAGGGGACGAAAAAGCTTAAGAGAAACCATTGTCATCGTTCTCGATGAACGAGATGGTCGTTTACCCTCATGCCTAATACGTACACTTAATCTGCTATGGGAGCGGTATACGTTCACTGAAGATCAATTAAAAGAGGCTGAAAAATCCAAAGCCGCTCTCGTTAAGCAATTAGAGCCTTGCAAGAGGTTGTTGGATTTAGAAGGTGTCGGAAACGTATGCGCCTCAATGTTATATGCGAGCCTTGGCAAGGGAAAAGAGTTCAAAAATGGCCGTCAAGCCTCAGTTTATGTTGGGGTAACCCCAAAGCAACATAGCTCGGGAGGCAAAGTCTATATGATCGGGATTGATAAAAATGGGGGAAATAAAGAATTGAGGGCAGCTCTCTACCAAGGAGCACTGTCGGTTATTTCTAGGCTGCCAAGTGACCCGCGAACCGTTAAGCAAGCCTGGTTGCTGGAATTGGTTAAGCGAGCCGGAGTTAAGCGTGCCTGTATTGCCTTAGCCAATAAAACGGTCAGAACTGCCTGGGCATTATTGGCAACCGGAAAAAAGTATGAACCCGCATTACTTACCAGGTGATAACAAGATTTTTTGATCATGTGACCAATCAATACCAGTATAAAAGAGTTCTACAACGATAACGCAGCATAAACGGTAAGACCGACCTATCAAGAACCTGTAGCGTCCGAAAGCCCTGCGAGGCTAAAAAAGCGAAAAGGATGATAGGTGCGCAAACATCGAAGGCTAGAGGGTAGCGCCCTCAATAAGAAGCCGTATATACGTAAGCAGTTTACATTTTATGTGAAATTACCGTTGTAAAACAGGTGGAGTCCATATACGGACGCTGAATATTTGCCTATCCGAGCTTCAGCTTGCGGCTCCTGTTGGCACAAAGTGACCTCAAGATGGCTTATCCCCTTCGCTTACCAACAGGTCGCTTATGGCACAAAGCGACTTGATCGTTGAGCTGAGACTTCTGGTGCTGTTTGTTGTTATGCAGAAACCCAGAGAAAAGGTTGAGGGACAGAACTGAGCGGTGCTTGGTTGTTGCGGCAAACTGCCTTCCGCTGATAAGGCGCTTTCTTTTGGGAGCTAAAATGATGAATACCCCTTCCCGTCTGTTTCCGGTGCTGAGGCGCTGCTTGCCTGCTTCATCAGCAGTCGTGAGTCGATCACATCACTACTCTTCTGACCCACTCTGGACTATATTTAAACGCGAACTGATACTGAGAGGGATACCTTCATGATGACGATAAAATCATGGGCGATGCTGTCAGCGGGGATGGCTGTGGCGATGACCCAGACGGCTGTCGCTGAACAAAACTACAAGAACAGTGTAGGTTTGGGCGTAGCCAAGAGCAGCGGGGTCTATCTGGACTACGATAACGACGCCACTGCTGTTCCGATCATCTCCTACCAGCGGGGAAATTTCTACATTAAGGGCACGGAGATCGGCTACAAGATCTGGGATAACGGTACCACCCTGGCCGTTATCGGTAATTTCAACCTGTACGAGTTCGATTCCGACGAAAGTGATCAGTTACGCCAACTGGATGACCGGGACGGTTCATTCGAGGGGGGCGCACGCTTGACCCTGGGCGACTTAAACCTAGTAGTCGTGACCGACCTCTCAGACGAACACGATGGTCAGCGCCTCGACCTCAATTACGGTTTCCCGTTCAATGGGCGGAACAAATCCTGGAATGTGATACCGGCGGTAGGTGTAGAGTGGCAAAGCGATGACTACACCGACCACTACTATGGGGTCAGTGCTGCCGAATCAGCACGTACCGGGGGAATGATCGCCACCTACGAGGCTGATTCCGCGGTAAACCCCTACCTGAAAGTCGACGGGCATTATCGGTTGTCCAATCGCTGGAATCTGGTGGGTAGTGCCAAGTACGTATCGCTGGACGATGAGATATCCGACAGTACCATGGTCGAGGACGATTCGTTCGGTGTCATTATGGTTGGCTTCAGCTACCGGTTTTAGCCGTTTGGCGGTGGTGCAACGGAACGAAAAGAATTAGCCAAGTAGGTACTGTCAAGTTAACGTAAATCTTGCCCTTTCGGGGGCGAGATATCTCCACTCAAAAACGAACAATCAATGAGTTAGAATCAACTGACTGATCTAATTACATCCTTAAATCAGGCTAGCTAGAAATATGGATTGAAGGTGAGGCCATCGCTAGCCGATCATCATTGTCTGCTCTGTATATGGACTCCTCCTGTTTAGCAAGGAAGCACTGTTTCAGAGTTAAGACGCGTACGTATATTCGGCTTTTCGATGGAGACGCTATCTCCCAGCCCACAATGTATGCGCACCCCAATTCCTCAATGTGCGCGTGGCCTCGAAGACCTCAGAGCAGAACAGAACAGGTTTTATTGGGGCAGATAACTTTATCTGATATTGGCTTGCTTGCTGAACTCGTTACATTTTTATCTGATCAACCTTGTTTAAGCTGCTAATGCTTCACTTCCTTGAAGCCGATTGTAGTCCGTTCCCTTTGTGAGTAATGCCCAGACGGTACGAACATTTTTATTGGCTAACGCCACCGTAGCTTTGCCGTAGCCAGCCCGCTGGATTAATGCCCATAGCCATTTCTGCTTCGGTGTTTTGGGATCTTTGAGTC
>JBALVP010000093.1:0-6454 GCA_036961395.1 Porticoccus sp. | reverse complement strand
CATAGGGAAATACTGAATAGTAACAGTCGGAGGTAATTGTTTTGCCGAGCCGGCATCATGTTTAACACCACCACCCATATCTGCTTTAAGGTCATGCTCAAATGGTGTCGCGGCCAATAAGCCTACACCGATATGGTTAGTCAGCATATAGGTAAAGGTTAAGCCTAACTGGGTATCATCATCTACTTCAGCTTCGGTTCCTGCCAACGCAGTTCCATTCAACTCTAATGCATCGCTATCATCATTGGGGTCAACATTTGCTGCACCAGCACGAACAATAAAATCCCCTGCTTCATATGCAGTAACGCTAGCGGCGCTCAATAACAGGCTCCCTGCTAATACAGTGCTAATCGCCAACGATAAAGCCTTCTTCTTTTCCATTTGTCTTCTCCAAAAGGGGTAGTACCAAAATCCAGGTGAATTAAACCAATAGTGGTACTTCAATAAATTGATCTGGATTAAACAAATGATGCTAAATTGATAACTATCAACTATTCAACGGTGATAACCACCGGTTCAGATAAGGTCGCCGGGTTATGGGGCACATGATGGTGATCTCCCAGTAATAATTGGAGACGATGTATTCCTGGTGACAAATCAAGTGTCACTTCAGTCTGACCACCACCAAAATGGCGGTGGTGGTCATCACTGGGGATTGGCTTGTTGAAATCTGGTAATTCTTCAACATCAATTAACAGGTGATGATGGCCTGTATTTTCGCGCTCCACACCAGCAGGAGCAATACCCACACCTGACAAACCAAAGCGTACAGTGACAGGGTTACTGAGCGTAGCTCCATTCTCAGGAGAAATAATATAGGCACGAGCACCCTCTCCAGCTGTTGCACCGCCAGCAAGTAGAAATGAACTGAAGAGTATGACAGTTGTGACAATAAGTGAGCTTATAATTTTCATGTTTTGCCTCTAGGTGAAGACGGTTTTATCAAAGATGGATGCTATAGAATGAGTGCTCTTTCAGCATATCAACATGGCAGGAATATAACGTCAGTTTTTTCTCTCACCCCCCATACATTCGGGTGAATCTGGCGCATTGTCTGATGATTGCCATTCCTCTGGTGTGAAGGTATGTAACGCTAAGGCATGAACACCTCCCTCCAATTCATCCTTCAGCAAGCCATAAATAATCTGATGACATTGGACAGCTCGTTTTTCCTCAAATGCCGAGGCAGCAATAATCACCTTAAAATGTGTTTCAGAATTGGGCGGAACCGCATGCATATGGCTCTCATTGACCACCGCCAGATAGGACGGCTTCAATTCAGCCGTAAGTTTATCTTCAATCTGTTGCTTAATACTCATTCTTGCTCAACCTCCTACCAAACTGATCATCACACCGGCCGCTACTGCTGAACCAATCACACCTGCCACATTAGGGCCCATAGCATGCATCAGCAAGAAGTTATGAGGGTCTGATTCCAAACCCATTTTATTCGAAACCCGGGCGGCCATAGGTACTGCGGAAACACCGGCGGAGCCAATTAAAGGGTTAATGGGATGTTTGCTGACTTTATTCATCAATTTTGCCATTAGCACCCCACAGGCTGTACCAATACAGAATGCCAATACCCCCAGAACTAGGATACCCAAGGTCTCAGGATTGAGAAATTTCCCCGCGCTCATTTTTGAACCGACGCCCAATCCTAAAAAAATGGTCACGATATTAATCAGTGAATTCTGGGCCGTATCACTGAGCCGGGAAACGACCCCACACTCTCGCATCAGATTACCAAAACAAAACATCCCCAACAGTGGTGCTGCGCTGGGTAGTAATAAGGCAACTAGTAACAGCAGTGTCAGCGGGAAAATAATTCTCTCAACTTTCGAGACCGGGCGCAGCTGCTCCATTTTAATTTGGCGCTCACGCTCTGTCGTGAGCGCCTTTACAATGGGTGGCTGGATAATTGGCACCAATGCCATGTAGGAATAGGCCGCCACAGCAATGGCACCCAATAAGTCGGGAGATAACAAGCTGGCCACATAAATGGCGGTGGGGCCATCGGCACCCCCTATGATGCCAATGGAGGCAGCATCCCGAATGCTAAAATCCAGAATACCGGCATAACTCAATCCAATGGCGCCCATAACCGTTGCAAAAATACCAAACTGAGCTGCTGCCCCCAGAAATAGGGTTTTGGGGTTGGCCAACATAGGGCCGAAGTCAGTCATAGCCCCAACCCCCATAAAAATTAATAGAGGGAAAATTCCTGTGGCAATACCCACATGATAGATGTAGTACATCAAACCACCGGGGCTCTCGAGGTGACCAAGAGCATCATATATTGGTGCCGCATCAAAGCTGGCACCGGGAATATTGACCAGCACTGTCCCAAAGCCAATGGGCACCAGTAATAGTGGTTCAAACCCCTTCCGAATAGCCAGGAACAAGAGCAGAAGCCCCACCAGAATCATCACACCCTGGCCCGGCTCCATTTGACTAAGGCCTGAGTCGTGCCACAGGCCAAGCAATTTATCCACAGCGCTTTATCCTTATGACTAAAATCAGGCGATGGTTAGCAGGCAATCACCCACAGAAACCGTAGCACCTTCTTTTATATTAACCTCACCCACCACACCGTCTTTGGGGGCACAAATTGCCGTTTCCATTTTCATGGCTTCGAGAATAATGACACTCTCACCCGATGCCACTTGTTGCCCTGGTTCAACCAAGACTTTAATTACATTGCCGGCCAACGGTGCATTCACTGAATCTGCAGAGGAACCACCTTCATTGGTACTCGGTACATCATCAACAGGGACAATGCCCGTAATATCTCCACCATTAGAGACGGTCACCGTGTGGCTAACACCATCCACCGTCACGGTATAAACATCATCACCACCTTCTGTCACAGCTGCCCCTGTTCCTGCCTCAGTAGGAACAGGTTCAAATGCTTCAGAGTTACCTCTATTTTTCAAAAATCTCAAACCTGTTTGTGGGAACAAGGCATAGGTCAACACATCGTCAATTCTTCCTTCCCCGTCCGTCAGTTCAATACCCTGCTCATTGGCCAAGAATTCCAATTCAATGATTAGTTTATCCAGTTCAGGCTCTAGCAAGTCAGCTGGCCGACAAGTAATTGCTTCATCGCCTTCCAGTATCTGGGACTGTAATTCCGCATTAACAGGGGCCGGCGTCGCACCGTACTCTCCTCTCAGCACACCCTTGGTTTCCTTGGTAACGCTCTTGTAACGTACTCCTGTCAGTACATTCAGTACAGCTTGGCTACCCACAATCTGCGAAGTTGGAGTGACCAGAGGAATAAATCCCAAGTCCTCACGCACTCGAGGAATTTCCTTAAGCACCTCATCGAACTTGTCTTCGGCACCCTGTTCGCGCAGTTGATTTTCCATATTCGTCAACATACCGCCAGGCACTTGTGCCACCAGAATACGAGAATCCGCGCCTCGGAGAGAACCTTCAAAAACGGCGTACTTCTTACGCATTTCACGAAAATAAGCGGCAATTTCTTCCAGTAAGCCCATATCCAAACCGGTATTACGACGAGTGTCCTCAAGAATGGCCACGATAGACTCGGTAGCTGAGTGGCCGGAGGTCATCGACATTGATGAAATAGCAGTATCGACAACATCAACACCTGCTTCTACACATTTCACAATTGTGGCTGTAGATAGCCCTGTCGTAGCATGACAATGTAGCTGTATGGGTATATCGCACGCCTCTTTGAGCTTTGATACCAAGTGGTATCCGACGTAGGGCTTTAGTAGGCCCGCCATATCCTTGATACAGATTGAGTCCGCGCCCAAATCTTCAATGGCCCGTCCCATATCTACCCAACGATCAATAGTGTGTACCGGGCTGACGGTATAGGACATGGTGCCTTGAGCATGTTTCCCTTGGGTTTTAACCGCTTTAAGAGATGTCTCAAGGTTGCGTAAATCATTCATTGCATCAAATACACGGAATACATCAACACCATTTATCGCTGCACGCTCAACAAACTTCTCAACTACATCATCTGCGTAGTGACGATAACCAAGAATATTTTGAGCACGGAATAACATTTGTTGAGGTGTATTAGGCATTGCCTTTTTTAACTCGCGGATACGGTCCCAGGGGTCTTCACCCAAGAAGCGAATACAAGCATCAAACGTTGCGCCACCCCACGTCTCCAGAGACCAGAAACCGACTTGGTCCAATTTTTCAGCAATGGGCAACATATCGTCTATTCGCATACGGGTAGCAAACAGCGACTGATGAGCGTCCCGCAAGACAACATCCGTGATCCCAAGAGGCTTGCTCGAATCAATCATAATATCGCTCTTGTTGAATCAATATTCTGAGGGTACAGAAAGACAAAAAACCTCTCCCTATTTTCGACTGCGGTGCTGATCAATGGCGTTCTGAAGTATAGCTAATGATTTTTTATCTATCGGCCCCTCAGATGAAGTATTAGAAGACGTATTAAGTGTAGAGACCGAATGGGGAGATAAAAGGTCAGTTTCTGGCATTTCAGGAAACAAACGACCAATAATGGCTGACGCTGTGATGGTCACTAAGACCAACAATGTCAGAAAGAGGAAGACGGTACCCATGCCATAGATCATCAAATCCAGGCCTTGTTGTAGCAAAGGATCGGTCATATATCACCCCTTAGCACGTAAATCCCTATTTCATAAGAGTTCTGGAGCATGCCCATATAAAGAGTACTCATTACCTACAATCCCATAAGCCTCTTCCCTTCAGATGACTATACTGGCTGCGCCATCTTCCATCAATATATTCAAGGTAGCACTGACTTTTGATGAAGGGGAGTCTACAATCCCGCACTTGTTTGAAACTGATCATGCCATTAACTATTTATGAGTATTAAATCACTGCTTGACCAACGCATGCTGTCTGCTATGGCTGCTGCAAATATTCCAGGGGACTGCCCAGCCAACATTACTGTCAGCACTCGTGCGGGGTTTGGTGATTTCCAAGCCAATGGTGCCATGTCTGCGGCAAAACGGCTAAAAACCAATCCTCGAGAACTGGCTCAAAATATTCTCGAGAATCTGGACTTAAACGGCATTGCCGATAATGTCGAGATCGCTGGCCCCGGTTTTATTAATATTCATCTGGCACCTGAATTTCTAAGTGAACAGTTACAGCTGTTGAGTGCGGACAAAAAACTCGGTACCAGCACACCTGCGCCCCAAACGATCGTCGTTGATTACTCATCTCCCAACTTAGCCAAAGAAATGCACGTAGGCCATTTACGCAGCACGATTATTGGTGATGCCGTAGTACGAACTCTGGAATACCTTGGTCACAAGGTTATCCGGCAAAACCATATGGGTGACTGGGGCACCCAGTTTGGTATGCTAATTGCTGAACTCGAAGAGCAACTAGGCGAAGGCGAACAGGCTGAGTTTGCTCTGGGTGATCTTGAAGTCTTTTACCAACAGTCGAAAAAACACTTCGATGATGATTCAAATTTTGCCGATAAGGCACGTAATTATGTTGTCAAACTACAGTCAGGTGATGCGCACTGCAGAAAACTCTGGCAACAGTTTATCAACACTTCAGTAACACATAGCGAAGCTATCTACAGAGACCTCAATGTCACACTGGCACATACTGATATTCGACCAGAAAGTGCCTATAACGACGATCTAGCCAATGTCCTTAGTGACCTACAGCAACAAAGCCTTGCGGTGGAAGATCAAGGTGCCCAAGTGGTCTTTCTCGAGGAGCTGGCCGATAAAAATGGAACACCCAGCCCTGTTCTTGTACAAAAATCAGGCGGTGGTTACCTTTATGCAACCACTGACTTAGCCTCTCTGCGTTACCGCAGCGGCATCCTGAAGGCGGACCGTATTCTTTACTTTATTGATGCCCGCCAATCACTACACATGCAGCAGGTCTTTACCGTGGCGAAAAAAGCCGGGTTTATTACAGACAATATTTCTCTTGAACACCACCCATTTGGCACCATGATGGGTAAGGATGGCAAACCCTTCAAAACCCGTAGTGGCGGCACCGTCAAACTGACCGACTTGCTAAAGGAAGCAGTTGAACGAGCCAGTGCTCTGGTAAAAGAAAAAAATCCGACATCTTCTGTAGATGAGATCGCTGAAATTGGCCAAAAAGTTGGTATCGGTGCAGTTAAATATGCAGACCTCAGTAAAACCCGAACCAATGACTACATATTTGACTGGGATACCATGCTCAGTTTTGAGGGTAATACCGCGCCCTACCTCCAATACGCCTATACCCGGATACGCAGTATCTTTCGTAAGGCAGGGATTGAAAGTAGTAATGTCATCCAAACGATCAATATTAACGAACTACCCGAAAAAGCACTGGCACTCAAACTCCTTCAATTTGGTGAAGTACTCCAACAAGTCGCTGATGATGCTTACCCTCATGTGCTCTGCAATTATCTCTACGAGCTGGCCAGTGCCTATATGGTCTTTTATGAGCACTGCCC
>JBALVP010000092.1:0-6491 GCA_036961395.1 Porticoccus sp. | reverse complement strand
ACTTGATATCGTCTATGAAGATGAGCATATTCTGGTTGTCAATAAACCGACTCGTTTAGTTGTTCATCCGGCTGCGGGTAACTATTCCGGCACCTTACTTAACGGCTTAATTCATTATTTGCCGGAAAACGAGAACATTCCCCGAGCAGGTATTGTTCACCGACTGGATAAGGACACCACAGGATTGATGGTGGTGGCTAAATCTTTGGTGGCCCACCATTCTTTAATCAAGCAGCTGCAGGAGCGAACGGTGAGCAGGGAGTATCAGGCCATTGCGCAGGGGGTGATGACGGGGGGGGGTACCGTGGATAAACCCATGGGGCGTCATCCTCGAATCAGAACCAAAATGTCAGTGCTAGAACACGGCGGCAAGGAGGCAGTAACCCACTACAGGGTGATCCAGCGTTTTCCCGGCCATACTCACATTAGGGTCAAACTGGAGACAGGTCGAACTCATCAAATACGCGTACATATGGCGCATATTGGCTATTCTCTGGTAGGCGACGCGGTCTATGGCGGGCGTCTTAAATTACCCAAGGGAGCAACCCCTGAATTACAGGATACCCTGCGTGGTTTCAAGCGACAGGCACTACATGCGGCCAAGTTGGGGTTGATTCATCCAGAGACGAATGAGTATATGGAATGGCAGGTATCACCACCGGCAGATTTTGATGTTTTACTTCATGCCCTTGAGGCAGATGCCCGAAACCAATGACAGCCGTTCTAACCCCAAGCTGGCCAGCACCTGAGAATATTCATACTGCCATCAGTACCCGAAGTGGCGGTCAGTCGGTATCACCTTGGGATGAACTTAATCTTGCTTATCATGTGGGCGATAACCCAAAAACCGTAGAAAAAAACTGGCAGCTACTGTCTGAGCAATTATTGTCGAAGAAACAACCCCTGCCTTCATCACCTCAGTTGCTGCAGCAGGTACATGGAACAACCATTGTTGATGCAGTGTGTGATGGTTCTATTCCTGAGGCAGATGGTTGTTATACCAATCGGACAGGTCGTGTTTGTACGGTAATGACAGCAGACTGTTTGCCAATCTTGATTTGTAATCGTGCCGGCACCGAGGTTGCTGCTGTGCATGCGGGTTGGCGTGGTTTAGCGGCAGGTATTGTCGGTCAGGCCATTAACCGGTTTGATACTAGTCCAACCGAGCTCATGGTTTACCTGGGGCCAGCGATAAGTCAGCCCCATTTTGAGGTGGGAGTCGAGGTGCTCGAGGCTTTTTTAGATAATGCCTCTCAACAGCATATGTTCCGTAATATAGAAAATAGCTTTATCAAAAAGGATGAAGAACATTGGCAGGCCGACATCTATGATCTTGCCTCAATGGCTCTTCACGAGTTGGGTGTGACACAGGTGTATGGGGGTGATTATTGTACCTATGCGGATGCCCAGCGATTTTACTCCTATCGTCGTGATGGCCAGACAGGTCGTATGGCCAGTTTGATCTGGATCAGCTGATTGCCAGCTGAACAAAGATTGTCACCATTTCAACTTCGGATAGTGCTTGAAATATCCATCCCTGCCCCAACTTGTTGTTTAACGAGCAAAATTTAATCATCAGAATTGGGTTCAGTTATGCGATTTGACCGTTTTACCTCTCATTTACAGACCGCTATTTCAGATGCTCAGTCAATGGCTGTGGGCAGAGATAACACTGCCCTTGAGCCTGCACACCTCATCTTGGCACTGTTGAATCAACAGGGTAGTGCTTTGCGGCCCATGTTAATTCAGGCGGGTTTTGATGCGGTTGGATTAAAGGGTGAGCTTGAGCAGCAGATTGACCGACTGCCTCAGATACAGTCGCCAACGGGTGAGGTCAACGTATCAACAGATTTAGCTAAATTATTCAATCTGGCGGATAAGCAGGCACAACAACTGGGCGATCAATTTATTTCCAGTGAAGTGGTTTTGTTAGTGGCATTTGAGGATAAAGGTGATGTAGGTAAGGCGCTGTCCAAGTTTGGTGATAGCGTCAAATTTCAGGCTGTTGTGGATAAAATTCGGGGAGGTGAGGCAGTGACAGATCCAGAGGCAGAGGGTAATCGACAAGCGCTAGATAAATATACCATTGACCTCACAGCACGTGCCTCAGAAGGCAAGCTGGATCCAGTGATTGGTCGTGATGATGAGATACGTCGGACTATCCAGGTATTACAACGCCGTACAAAAAACAATCCCGTGCTGATCGGCGCCCCTGGTGTGGGTAAAACAGCCATTATTGAGGGGTTAGCTCAGCGGGTAATTAATGGGGAAGTACCGGAGGGGCTCAAGGGTAAGCGTATTTTGTCATTGGATTTGGGCGCCCTACTGGCCGGTGCCAAATTCCGTGGTGATTTTGAAGAACGTCTTAAAGCTGTTCTCAACGAGTTATCAAAGCAGGAAGGTCAAATCATTTTGTTTATTGATGAGCTGCATACCATGGTGAACGCCGGCAAAGCCGAAGGCGCCATGGATGCTGGCAATATGCTGAAGCCTGCACTGGCTCGGGGTGAGCTACATTGTGTGGGCGCCACGACTCTAGATGAATACCGTCAATATATTGAAAAAGATGCCGCTTTGGAGCGTCGATTTCAGAAAGTATTGGTCGATGAGCCTAATGAAGAAGACACCATCGCTATCCTACGTGGCCTTAAAGAGCGCTATGAAGTTCACCACGGCGTCGATATCACAGACTCCGCGATTGTGGCCGCGGCCAAACTGTCACAACGTTATATTTCGGATCGTCAATTACCCGATAAAGCCATTGATCTCGTGGATGAGGCTGCCAGCCTGATTAGGATGGAAATTGACTCAAAACCAGAAGCGATGGACCGCCTCGAGCGTCGCCTGATTCAGCTAAAGATGGAGCGAGAAGCGGTAAAGAAAGAAGAGGATGAAGCCTCTCAGAAGCGTTTGAAAAAGATTGAGGCAGACATAGAGGCGATCGGCAAAGAATTTTCCGATTTGGAAGAAATATGGAAGGCGGAAAAGGCGGCATTACAAGGGTCCGCCCAGATTAAAATTGAACTGGAGCAAGCGAGAATCGATATGGATGCTGCCAGTCGAGCGGGTGATTTGGCAAAAATGTCGGAACTTCAATATGGAAAAATTCCTGAGTTAGAGAAGCAGTTAGTCGCAGCCAGTGAGGCTGACACCAGCGAGAAGCAGCTGTTACGCAACAAGGTGACGGAAGAAGAGATTGCTGAGGTTGTTTCCAAATGGACGGGTATACCTATTTCTAAGATGCTTGAGGGTGAGCGTGAAAAATTACTGCGAATGGAAGATGATTTGCACAAGCGAGTTATTGGCCAGGGTGAGGCGGTAGTTGCGGTTTCAAATGCCGTAAGACGGAGTCGTGCAGGGCTTTCTGATCCTGATCGTCCAAACGGTTCATTTCTGTTTTTAGGGCCTACTGGTGTGGGTAAAACCGAATTGTGTAAAGCGCTCGCCGAGTTTTTATTCGACAGTGAAGATGCGATGGTGCGCATCGATATGTCTGAGTTTATGGAAAAACATTCCGTCGCCCGGCTAGTGGGTGCGCCCCCTGGTTATGTGGGCTACGAGGAGGGTGGTTACCTGACGGAAGCGGTGAGGCGTCGCCCCTACTCGGTAGTGTTGTTAGATGAAGTGGAAAAAGCACATCCAGATGTGTTCAATATTTTGTTGCAAGTTCTGGATGATGGTCGGTTGACTGATGGGCAGGGTCGAACGGTAGATTTTCGTAATACTGTGATTGTGATGACGTCCAATTTGGGTTCTGACCGAATTCAAGAGCTGGTTGAGGATCACTCTTTTGATACGGTCAGCTTTGATGTTTCTGACCAGGATGGAAAGGATGCAGATGATTCCACTGCCAATGAAAACCGTTATCAGGCGATGAAAGAGGCGGTTATGGATGTGGTGTCCGGTCATTTTAGGCCGGAATTTATTAACCGCATTGATGAGGCGGTGGTATTCCACCCCCTGGCCAAAGGGCAAATTCGTGGGATCGCCGAGATCCAGCTTGGGTTGTTAAGAAAACGTCTTTCGGAGCGCGATCTATCGTTGGAAATTTCAGTGCCCATGATGGACAAACTTTGTGATGCAGGATTTGACCCTGTGTACGGAGCGCGACCACTGAAACGGGCTATTCAACAATTATTGGAAAACCCGTTGGCTCAGAAGGTGCTAGGTGGTGATTTTGTTCCAGGCGATACTATTGTGGTTGACTTGGACGATGAGTCTGTAGTGTTTTCTAAGGAGTAGCGTTGGCAAAGGATAGTTGGGTGGATGCCTTCAACGTATCGATGGGCGGAATGACGACACATTAAAAATAGAGGTTTTTAACGCCATGGTTCAACCAACGAAGGGGCACGAAGCCGGAGGTGCTTCAGAGGCAGATATCACTTCAGAACTAGAAAGTACTAAAGATACTGAAACTCTAAATAAAAGATATTTTGAGCTATTAGACAGTCTACTGAATGACCAAAAGAATATCGCTATCAAAAAACATCCTGAATTAATTTCTGCATACAAGGCATTGGAAGTTTACGAGGTTTATTTTTTGGCGGGTGGTAACTGGGATGAAGTAGGAGCAATCGAGTTCAAAAAGAAAATGGCTAAAACAATTATCAGTAAACTAGTAAAAGAAAATGATTCACCCAAAGTCCAAACACCTATAGAGAAGAAAGCGTAGAGGTGTTGAGCGATAAGACTGCTCTGCGGTTTTAATGCCAGTGTGGTTGTCTTCCCCTTCTTTGTTCTGCTTGTTTAGATAGAAACTTTTTAATTTTTAGCCTAACGCCATTACTGGCAGAATTCTTTCACCTGATCTTTAGATTTTTGACGCCATTCGTCATGTTCTTCAGGGGTCAAGTAGCGCTCTTCACCTTTTTCTTTATCCGTATAAAGAATTCGGGGGCGGTTGGTTAGGGCTTCCAGGTTTTTCCTAGCGCGCTCACAATTCTTTGCCTTGCGTTCATGTTCTGCTGCCGCCACTTCTGGTGACTGCTTTAGAGGTTGTTCTTCTGAAGGCTCAATGCCTTTGTCAGCGTTTTCTGGTTCTGATTCCGCAGTTGTGGGTTTCTCAGCCAGATTACCCGTCTTAATTTTGAGTGTTTCAGCCACTTTTTCGACAGGGGGTATTTCTGAATAATTCCAGGATCCATCATCACCCTGCCATTTGTAGACTTTTCCCGCTTGCGCTGCTATTCCGATTGTCAGTAATAGCCCTGCAAGTATGACCAAAGAGAGATGTTTCATATCCTTGAACCTATATAAAACTGTGATTAATAGCATCATAGCGGATTTAAAGAGCAGGTGTTGAGTGTTTGGTAGCAAAAAATAGACGCATATTAATTGGCTGGAGAGGGTAACTTCTTGACTTTATGGCGATAAATCCATAGAGTCCAAAAATTCGGCGGGTATTGTCTTTTACTCGCGCGCTGGGTTCTTCTCAGCTTGCCAAGTGAACGTAAACAGCGTTCGCTGGGCATCCAGAACAGACTTGTTTACCCATGAGTCTGACGCGCCGATCACCAGAAGTCGGCTGCGGTGTTGCAATAGCAGACCTGTGATGTCACAGCGGTTGTGGTTTATGTCCCTTGTGGGCTGGATCAGTGTTGTGCTGTTTACATTTGAGGGTTTGTGAAATGGAGCTTTTGTCTGGCGGTGATATCGTCGTTCGTGCGCTCAAAGATGCGGGTGTTAAGCATGTCTGGGGTTACCCGGGTGGTGCGGCATTGCATATTTATGATGCGTTATTTCAACAGCAGGATGTTCAACATATTCTTGTTCGTCATGAGCAGGCAGCTGTTCATGCAGCTGATGGTCATTCCCGTTCTACAGGGGAAGTAGGTGCTGTGCTTGTTACATCTGGCCCAGGTGCTACCAACGCCATTACCGGTATTGCTACTGCGTACATGGACTCTATTCCCATGGTTATTATCTCGGGCCAGGTTCCCCGGGATAAAATTGGTGGTGATGCTTTTCAAGAAACGGATATGGTGGGTATTTCCCGCCCCATCGTTAAGCACAGTTTTTTGGTTAAGGATGCATCCGAGATTGCTGGTGTAATTGCCAAGGCTTTTTATATTGCCGGAACAGGGCGCCCTGGTCCGGTGGTTGTTGACATCCCAAAGGATGTTACTGCCCCCAATCATCGTGTGCCTTATGAGTATCCAGAAAAGGTCAAGATTCGCTCTTATCAGCCTACCACCAAGGGGCATACGGGCCAGATTAAGCGTGCGGTAAAAACGCTGTTGGCTGCCAAGCGCCCAATTATTTATAGTGGCGGCGGTGTAGTTTTGGGTGATGCATCCTCACAGCTGACGGAGTTGGCTAAACTGTTGAATATCCCCGTTACCAATACCCTAATGGGGCTTGGCGCTTATCCTGGTACCGATCGTCAGTTTGTCGGCATGCTGGGTATGCACGGCACCTATGAAGCGAATGCTGCTATGCATCATGCAGATGTTATTCTGGCAGTTGGCGCTCGATTTGATGACCGGGTGACC
>JBALVP010000091.1:0-6578 GCA_036961395.1 Porticoccus sp. | reverse complement strand
GAGGATGCAGCGGATGCTTTAGCGGTGGCGCTTTGCCATGCTCAAACACTACGTACTGCCACTAATATGGGGCTTCAAGTCCGTTATTCGAAAGGCAGACTGAAAGAAGTAGAAAGAAGCGAGGTCTAGGAGAGCATAGGTGATAGGGCGAATTAAAGGTGTGTTGTTAGAAAAACAGGCACCAGAATTACTCATTGATGTTCAGGGCATTGGGTATGAGGTACTGGTGTCTCTCACCAGTTTCTTTGATTTGCCGGCACTCGGTGAAACGGTCACCCTTCACACTCATTTTGTGGTGAGAGAGGATGCTCAGCAGCTCTATGGTTTTGCTGATACCCGTGAACGTGAATTATTCCGTACCCTGATTAAGGTGAGTGGTGTGGGGCCTAAAATGGCGCTGGGTATTTTATCGGGCATGACGGCCACTGAATTTGTTCATTCGGTGAAGTCGAATGACACCGCCACACTGGTAAAACTGCCCGGAGTAGGAAAGAAAACAGCAGAACGTCTGATTGTTGAAATGCGTGATCGGTTGGAACACTTTGGTGAGACAGCGGGCCTGGATATGTCATCGCCTTCTGCCAATAATCGACCTGACACAATAAAAGAAGCAGAGAGCGCGCTGATTGCCCTTGGCTATAAGCCACAGGAAGCAGCCCGTATGGTGAATGCCAGTGCTGCGGACGGGCAAACCAGTCAGGAATTGATACGACTGGCACTAAAAAGCATGGTTAAACGCTAGAACCTATTGTTAAAAGTTAGAAAGCATAGTTAAAACCAAGACTGAGCAAGATATACTTTCCCCATGATCGAAACTGACCGTCTAATTTCTCCCGAAGCCTCCACCCAGGAGGATCGCTTTGACCGCGCCATTCGTCCTTTAAATCTCAATGATTATGTGGGGCAGCAAGCGGTTCGCGAGCAAATGGAAATTTTTATTGGTGCGGCGAGAAAGCGCGAAGAACCTCTAGACCACACGTTGATATTTGGCCCGCCTGGGCTTGGAAAAACAACGCTGGCTCACATTATTGCCAATGAAATGGGCGTTGGTCTTAAAACAACGTCTGGCCCGGTGCTTGAGAAGGCCGGTGATCTGGCGGCATTGATGACCAACCTGGAACCCGGTGACGTGTTATTTATCGATGAAATTCATCGATTGAGCCCTGTGGTGGAGGAGGTTATCTATCCTGCCATGGAGGACTATCAGCTCGATATTATGATCGGTGAGGGGCCTGCTGCCCGCTCCATAAAACTCGATATTCCTCCCTTTACCCTCGTGGGTGCCACAACCCGTGCCGGGTTGCTGACATCACCCTTGCGGGACCGATTTGGCATTGTGCAGCGGTTGGAATTCTATTCCGTTGAGGAGTTGACGACGATCGTATCCCGTTCCGCCAGTATTCTTGGTGTTGCCATGGATGAGCCGGGTGCTATAGAAATCGCATGTCGCTCTCGAGGTACACCTAGGATTGCCAATCGCTTGTTGCGGCGCGTGAGAGATTACGCAGAGGTCAAAGCTGACGGTAATATTACGACGGAAGTGGCTGACCTAGCATTGAATATGCTCAATGTGGATGCCCGTGGTTTTGATCATATGGATCGACGGCTGATGCTGGCCATTATGGAAAAGTTTGAGGGTGGCCCGGTGGGGGTGGATAACCTGGCGGCTGCCATTAGTGAAGAGCGAGATACCATCGAAGATGTACTGGAACCCTTCTTGATTCAACAGGGTTATATGATTAGAACCCCACGGGGTCGCATGGTAACGCACATGGCTTATGAGCACTTTGGCTTGCCCAGCCCAAAAAAAATGAAAAAAAATGGGATTTAACGGATAAATGACCAAAGAATATTGTCTACCCATCCGTGTTTATGTCGAGGACACTGACGCGGGTGGTATTGTCTATTATGCCAACTACCTAAAATACATTGAGCGAGCCCGAACAGAATTGATCCGTACGCTGGGTTACGATAAGCCTGCGTTGTTTGGTGATCTTCAGTTTGTTGTCCATTCTGTGGAAATAAAGTACCGGCAGCCGGCGGTGTTAGATGATGAGGTTGTGGCCACGGCCAAGTTGATCAAGGTGTCGCGCACCTCATTTACCATTGCTCAGAAAGTGTTGAGAAATGATGAAGTCTTAGTTGAGGCTGTGGTCAAGGTGGCTTGTATCAGTCATGAGAAAAAAAGGCCGACAGCAATACCGGCAGATATGCTGAAAACGCTTCAAGCAGCGGTATAACATTAGCGTGCAAAATTTATAGGGGAGTAACCTGGTGACCGAACAATTATCTTTGTGGAGCCTCATTGCCGATGCGACGTTGCTCGTGCAATTTGTCATGGCTTTGCTGTTTGTAGCGTCAATGATCTCTTGGGTGATGATTATTCAGCGTGGGATGTATCTCAGAACTGCCAGCCGTAACTTGCGGGACTTTGAGGACAGTTTTTGGTCGGGGGTGGATTTAAACGAGCTATACCATGATAGCGGAGCCCACAGTGCAGCAGAGGGGTTGGCCAGTGTTTTTCGCTCGGGTTACCGTGAGTTTAATCGCCTGACGCAACAAAGTAATGCTGACCCTGATGCAGTCATGGAAGGTGCTGAGAGGTCTATGCGGGTGGCTTTGTCTCGTGAAGAGGAAAAGCTCAATCGCAATTTGCCGTTCCTCGCCAGTGTTGCATCAGTGAGCCCCTATATCGGGCTATTCGGAACGGTTTGGGGAATTATGAATTCCTTTCGTGGTTTGGCAAATGTTCAGCAGGCTACGTTGGCGACAGTCGCACCGGGTATTTCTGAAGCGCTGATTGCCACGGCTATGGGGTTGTTTGCAGCCATTCCTGCGGTGTTGGCATACAACCGTTATTCCGCCTCTGCGGATAGCGTATACAGCAGCTACGAGACCTTTGCCGAAGAGTTTTCGAGCATTTTGCATCGCAGGGTTCACAGCCATTGAGTATTAAGAAGACAAAACACAAGCGTCGGTTAGTGGCCGAAATCAATGTCGTACCCTATATCGATGTGATGCTGGTGCTATTGATTGTCTTTATGGTGACGGCACCTATGCTAATGCAAGGTGTAAAAGTTGAGTTACCCCAAGCACCTTCTGCACCTTTGGACAATCAGGAACAGGAGCCGCTGATCGTATCGGTCAAAGCGGACGGTTCCTACTATCTTGATTTAGGTAATGGCAAGAATGTTCAGGAGGCATTACCCTCAATCGTTGAAAAAGTAACCAAAATTTTGCGACAGCAACCGAAGACGCCAGTACTTGTTTGGGGTGATGCTCGAGTTGACTATGGTGAAGTGGTGACGCTAATGAGTGAGTTGCAAAACGCAGGTGCACCTTCCGTTGGTCTTGTCACTGAGCCACCTGGAAAAAAATAAACATCGTGGTAGCGGGAAGAGCTTTTTCATATTCAGTCGCTACGTTAGTGAGTCTTGCTATACATGCTTTGGTTATCGCCATGTTGGTTGGCCATTGGGAGCCTGAAAAGAGCGCGAGGAAAATAGCCCCACCAAAATACATACAGGCCAAACTGATAAAGATAGAAGAAAAAGCTAAGCCGAAACCGAAGCCAAAGGCTAAACCAAAACCAAAGGCTAAGCCGAAGCCAAAACCAAAGGCTAAATCGAAACCAAAACCAAAACCAAAAGTTAAACCTAAGCCTAAGCCGAAACCCAAGGTTCAGCCCAAGCCAAAGGCAAAACCAAAGGTAGAGCCAACACCCCAGCCAGATGACCAGCAATTGGAGCAGGCCTTAGCCAGTGCTTTGGCAGAAGAAGAGGAGTTTCTGGTTGCAGAAAATGATGCACAGTTGGCCAATAGCTACTCTGCCTACATTTTTGATCGGGTCGCAGGAAACTGGAATCGTCCCCCCAGTGCTCGCCGGGGAATGGAGGTGGAGTTGTTGATACAATTGGTGCCCACGGGGCAGGTGGTCAGTGTGATGATAGTTCAGTCCAGTGGTAATGGGGCATTTGATCGTTCTGCCGAACAGGCGGTACATAAAGCGGGCAGGTTCGATAAACTAAAAGAACTCCCTCCCAGAGTGTTTGAAAATTATTTCCGTAAGTTGCGGTTGGTGTTCCGACCGGAAGATTTGAGATTATAAATTGTGAGAAGAATTCGTGTGAAAAGCACCAGCGTGAGAAATCTGGTGTGAAAAAAATAGCAGCCATACTTAGTCTTTATTTGGTGACCTTATTGCTGCCTTTATCCGGGGTGGCAGAGTTAACCATTGAAATTACCCAAGGGGTCGATAACCCCAGCCGTATAGCCATTCCGCCAATCACTCAGTCAGGACTCTCATTGCCCGAGGATGTGAGCAAAATTATCTCGGCAGATCTTGAGCGCAGTGGATTGTTCAGCCCAACCCCTCGTCGTGACATGTTGTCATTCCCTGCTACAGTGAAGGAGGTTTATTTCCGAGATTGGCGAATATTGGGCACTGAATACTTGGTGGTAGGCCAGGCAGTAAAACAGTCGGGGCGTTATAAGATTACCTTCAGTTTGATAGAGATTCATGGTGAACGAAAATTATTTACCAAAGTAGTAGAGGGCCCGGCAACACAGATTAGGGATTTGGCTCATTATATTAGTGATCAGGTATACCAGGCGGTGACAGGTATCCCAGGTGCCTTTTCAACGCGGGTAGCCTACGTCACAGCGATACCCGTGAATGACAAGATGACGTTTCAGTTAATGGTTGCAGATGTGGATGGTGCCAGAGAGAGGCTATTACTTGATTCGAAGCAGCCTATCATGTCACCCGCATGGTCGCCGGATGCAAAAGAGCTTGTTTATGTTTCGTTTGAAACGGGGCGTCCTGCTATTTTTAGGCAAAACTTGGCCACAGCAGCTCGTGAACAGCTGACTAATTTTAGAGGGTTAAATGGTGCGCCATCTTGGTCGCCGAATGGCAAAACGTTGGCGTTGGTTTTGTCGAAGGATGGTAACCCAGAGATTTATACCTATGAGTTATCGACCCGAAAATTTACCCGTAGAACCACCCACTTTGCCATCGATACGGAACCGAACTGGACACCAGATGGAAAAGCGCTGATTTTTACATCAGATAGAGGTGGTACCCCACAAATCTATAAGCTAACCATTGCCACCGGGAGGGTAGAACGATTAACCTTCAGAGGGTCGTACAATGCTAGGCCTAGGCTGGCTTCGGATGGGCGAACATTAGTCATGGTGCATCGTGATAATGGTAGCTTTCATATTGCATCACAGGACTTGGTTACTGGAGACCTGAGGGTTTTAACACAAACATATTTGGATGAATCTCCAACAGTTGCACCGAATGGCGCGATGCTGCTCTATGCAACTAAGAAGGGGAATAAAGGCGTGTTGGCTGCAGTATCTTTGGATGCTGGGGTGAAGTTTTTATTACCAGCCCGGCGTGGCGATGTGCGAGAACCAGCATGGTCTCCAAAATAACTGGTATGGTAACGAGAAGAAATTATTACTAGCATTAAATAATAACCTCCCACTATATATAGGATAGGAGAACACAATGAAGACCCAACTACTCAAATATGGCGTAATGGCGACGTTCCTGACAGCTTTGCTTGCAGGTTGCTCCAGTACTGATACAACAGACACCTCTGGTGCAGGGGGCACGGCAACCGTACCTAGCAATCAGGTGTCTACTGGTACTGCGGGCTCTGGTGGTATCAGCGGCTCTTCACTGGATGCTGATAGCTCAGTTGCACGCACCTTCTACTTTGAGTTTGATAAAGCTATTCTAAACTCAGAAGCTCGTGCAGCTCTGCGTATTCATGCGCAAACTCTTCGTTCTACCCCTGCTAATATTCGCCTAGAAGGACATGCTGATGAGCGTGGTACTCGTGAATACAATATGGCGTTGGGTGAGCGTCGGGGCAATTCAGCGAGAGATTTCCTGATTCAGGAAGGTGTCAATGGTGCATTGATTGAAGTGATTAGTTATGGGGAAGAAAGCCCAGCATCACTTGATAGCAACGACGCATCTTGGGCATTGAATAGACGTGTCGAACTAAAATAGTCAAACTGCCAGACTTTTTGAGTATATTCATCCGGCTCTGGAAACAGTGCCGGATGTTTTTGATTTAATCGGATAGTTTGTTGTCCAAAGGGCTGCATGTTCCATGCATCATTACCCAACGGGCAGAATCCAGAATTTGAGTAAATACATTTAATAGGTTGCCTACTCTCATGCGTGTACATGCCAGCTTGGTGTTTCTTGGTTTTTTCTTATCTATCGCTACACAGGCTGCGGCTCCCGTTGAGGAGAGGGGTAGTCAACACCAGCCGGTTAATGCCACCGTGCCTGTATCTCAAATGCCTGCTGTTCAGGCTCCTGCACCAGTGCCATTACCTCAGGCTGGCGATATGCACTACCAGATACAGATTCTTCAGGATGAGATTAGAACCTTGCGCGGAATGGTGGAAGAGATGAACTACGAAGTCACCCAGTTAAAAGCACGGCAAATGGATGACTATATGGATCTTGATCGTCGCCTCAGTGCCGCTGCAGTTGTTGGTGCAAAAAACCCTGCTCAGTCCACTCGTCCTGTGACAGTTAGTGCTTCTAC
>JBALVP010000090.1:0-6606 GCA_036961395.1 Porticoccus sp. | reverse complement strand
TGGTCCTCAATCCTATGAATTTAATACTTCGGCTAGTTTGGCCAAGCGCCCGCGTATAGAGCCGTCAATAACGGTATCTCCTGCGCGAACAACTACACCACCAATCAGGCTGTCATCGATTGACACCTGCATGTTGACCTCACGCTCAAGTTTGGAACTGAGCGCACTAGCCAGCTTGTCTTGTTGTTCCGTGCTGATTTCACTGGCTGACACCACGCTAACCTCTACGGTTTTTTCGCGGTTGGCCTTCAACACTTCAAACTGTTGATAAATCTGTGGCAGCAGTTGCAGGCGACGATTTTCTGCCAAAACCTGAACAAAGCTGCGGCTTTTCTCATTTAAAGCATCACCACAAACTTCGATCGTTTTTTCTGCCTGTTGAGTTGCTGTATAACTTGGCGAACTCAGCAGTTTCACTACTGTATCTTGCGCTGCTACGGCCGCAGCAACTGCAAGGCTGTCTGACCAACCTTGAAGATCACTTGCGTCTGCTGCGTATTGAAACGCCGCTTTCGCGTAGGGCCGGGCTAGCGTGCTCAATTCAGCCATATCAAACCTCGATTACAGCTGCGCTGCCAGATTATCGACCAGCTTGCGATTAACGCTTTCGTCGATATTTGCCTGCAGGACTTTTTCCGCACCCGCTAAGGCCAGAGTTGCCACTTTGCTACGCAGCTCTTCTTTAGCACGGTTAATTTCCTGCTCGATTTCTGCCTCGGCAGCCACTTTTAAGCGATCGCCTTCAGCTCGTGCCAAGTCTTTGGCTTCATCAACAATTTGAGTAGCACGCTTGTTCGCTTGCTCAATCATTGCTGCTGCTTCCTGCTTGGCTTCTTTAAGCCGCTCCAGCGCTTTTTCTTGCGCCAGCTCCAGATCACGCGAAGCGCGATCTGCGGCATCTAGACCGTCAGCAATCTTCTTTTGACGTTCTTCCATCGCACCGATGAGTGCGGTCCAAACAAACTTTTTGCAGAACCAGATAAAGAACAGAAAAGAGATCAGCTGTCCGATCAGGGTCAGGTTAATATTCACGCTAACACCTCGTTCTTGGAGTTAATAGTTAAGAATCGGGATGTCAAACTTAAGCTGCCACACCTGGGGCAACAGCAAAGATCAGGTACATACCAATACCAACACCGATCATTGGAATCGCATCGATCAGACCGGCCAGCAGGAACATTTTACCCTGCAGCATTGGTCCCAATTCTGGCTGACGCGCAGTGCCTTCCAATAACTTACCGCCCAATAAGCCCATACCAACGGCAGCACCAAGTGCACCAAACCCAACCATAATTGCAGCTGCGATCATGATAAGTTCCATTTTCTTCTCCTAATAACGATAGTTAAGTAGTAATTTTAAATTTATTATTTAGTGATCTTCGTGCGCCATACTGAGGTACACGACGGTCAACACCATAAAGATAAACGCTTGTAATGTAATAATTAGAATATGGAAGATTGCCCAACCTAGTTGTAAGGCTCCCCCAAAAGCACCCAAAATCAGACCACCACCGTACATCATGGCAATCAAGATAAAGATCATTTCACCCGCATACATGTTGCCGAACAACCGCAGCCCCAGTGAGAACGGCTTGGCCAAAAGACCTACCACCTCAAGTATGAGATTAATCGGAACAAAAACAGCCTGAATAATTGGGTTTTTAGCGCCAAAGGGTTGTAGGGCCAACTCACCAATAAAGCCGCCTACACCTTTCACTTTAATGCTGTAATAAAGAATCATACCGAATACAGCGAGCGCCATACCCAGAGTAATATTGGGGTCGGTTGACGGTACAATCTTTTGGAAATGCACACCGGCAAAGCTCATCAAATAAGGAACCACATCGACGGGAATTAAATCCATCAGGTTCATCAGAAAGACCCAAACAAAGATCGTCAGAGCCATTGGAGCAATCCAAGGGTTACGACCGTGGAAGCTATCCTTAACGGTGCCATCCACAAACTCAACCATCATCTCTACAAAGTTTTGAAACCCTGTAGGTACACCAGTGGTAGCTCGCTTTGCTGCACAACGAAACAACAGAGAAAAAACAAGCCCAAGACCTATGGACCAACCAAGGCTATCCACATTTACCGCCATAAAACCCATCTCAGCGGCTTCTTGTGCATTGTGCGCAAAACCCCACCCATGATCGGTATGACCATACGTCAAGTTGGTCAAATGGTGTTGTATATATTCAGAGCCCGTTTGTTGGGTATCGCCTGCCATTCTTTTTCTCTCAAACCAGCAAGGTCTAATTTAGCGGTGGTTTAGCAGCCTCGCGGCACAAAACCACTGCACAATAATCATGGCGCCATAACTCAGAAACAGACCGGGTAGATGAAGCGGCTCTATAAAACTAAAAGCCAGTGCAAACAACACCGCGGTGAGCAATAACTTGCCCGTTTCCCCTTTATGTATGGCGCGAAGTATTTCCGGGGCCTGCCTAGCTCCTAAATACCGAAAGGCTAGTCGCGTGAAATAGGCGTGAGGGCCTATCTGTATCACTCCACCAATCAGTATGGAATAGGCTGCGGTTACATCTACCGGTGATACGGCAACTACCATGACCACTAAAATGATCAATTGAGTAATTGCTATCTGACCTACCGGTGGAGCCTTTATGGTAGCCTTCATTTGCTACCCCCCTTCCGCACAATATGCTTGGGCCAACACTAACGCCAGCCCAAACGGGCCGCAATTATAGGTAGTCCCACCAGTAGATTCAACAAAACTTTGATGTAAGTCGATGTATAAAACAGAAAACCGGTAATAACGATCATTGATTAGAATTATAGCCTGCTGTTACTTGATGTGGCTGAGAATGCCTTCTAGCTCATCCAGGCTGTTGTATTTAAGGACCAACTTTCCTTTTCCTTTAGCGTTATGCTGTATTAATACAGGCACTCCGATCTGGCCAGATAGCTCATCCTGTAGACGCTTAGTATCCGGGTCGACTCGATGTGTTGGGACTTGCTCCGGTCTTTCTTGCTGTTGTTGTAACCGCCGCACCAGCGCTTCTGTTTGCCTCACGCTCATGCCCTTGGCAACGGCAGTCCTTGCCGCTTCAACCTGACTATGCCCCCCCAGACCCAGTAAGGCCCGGGCATGGCCCATCTCTAAATCACCATGTTCCAACAGCTTTTGCACGTCTTGCTCAAGGGTCATCAGGCGCATCAGGTTGGTCACTGTGCTACGTGGTTTTCCTACGGCATCTGCTACTTGCTGTTGAGTGAGACCAAACTCCTGTTGTAGACGAACCAGTGCTTGCGCTTCCTCTATTGCATTGAGGTCTTCACGTTGAATATTTTCAATCAGCGCCATAGCTACGGCTGACTCATCAGGCACATCTCTAATCAGTGCAGGTATTGTCTCTAACCCCGCCAGTTGGGCTGCTCTCCACCGACGCTCTCCCGCAATAATTTCATAGCTATCAATACCAATTGGACGGACAACAATTGGCTGCATAACCCCTTGAGCACGGATAGAACTGGCTAGATCTTCTAATGCCTCTGGGTGCATATCCCTACGTGGCTGGTATTTGCCCCGTGACATAAACTCAACGGGCAGCTCATTCAGCAAATCCCGCTGAACCATTGAACGGTCTTCTGCTACGCCTGTTTCGTCTCCCGCACCCATAAGGGCGTCAAGGCCTCTACCCAAACCCTTTCTCTTCACCATAACTTAACCTGTTGTTTCTGCCGGCACTCTAACAACCGCCTTTGCTCGACGAATGATTTCACCGGCTAACCCAAGGTAAGCCAGTGCTCCCTTAGAATTCTTGTCATAGGCTAGCGCTGGCTGCCCATAACTGGGCGCTTCTGCGAGGCGAACATTGCGAGGAATTGCTATACGGTAAACTTTATCACCAAAATGACTACGGAGTTGGGCTGTCACTTCATTGGTCAAGCTGTTGCGAGGGTCATACATCGTACGAAGTATACCCTCCAGCTGTAATTTTGGGTTGAGATACCGACCGACCTTTCGAATAGTGTCGTACAGTGCCGATAACCCTTCCAGCGCATAATATTCACACTGCATCGGCACAATCACGCCATCACAAGCCACCAATGAATTGAGTGTCAGCATGCTCAGTGAGGGGGGGCAATCGATAATGATGTAGTCATAGCGGTTTTTTACCCTGGCTAGGGCGTACCGCAATCGACTTTCTTTATTTTTTACCTGAAGCAGCTCAACCTCTGCTGCTGTAAGGTCACCATTGGCTGGCAACACATCAAAATGACCCGACTCACAACGCTGCATGGCGTCTTCCGTCGTCGCTGTCCCGGTCAAGACATCTAGTATCGTCGTTTTCTGGCTGTTTTTGTTGACGCCACACCCCATGGTCGCATTTCCCTGGGGGTCCATGTCTACCAACAGAATTCGCTTTCCATAACTCGCCAATGATGCAGCAAGATTAACGCTTGTCGTCGTTTTTCCCACGCCACCTTTTTGGTTGGCAATGGCAAATGTCTTGCTCAAAATGGTTTCCTCAACAGGGTGCGATTTCAATCAAGTGTCGTTCGCGATCAACACCGGGCACCTGAAGTTGGTGCGAGGTAACGACATTATAGTGTTTTGGCAAAGCACTCAACTCCTTCGCAGGGTATTGCCCCTTCATTGCATAAAAACGCCCATTCTCCTCAATCAAATGAGCACATTTTTCTACCATATCTTTTAGGCTGGTAAATGCCCTGCTGGTTACCCCATCAAATAGCCTTGCGGGCTGGTACTCTTCAACCCGACTTTGGATTTCCATGACATTGGTGAGCCCTAGCTGGGTACGAACCTGAAACAAAAAGCGGGTTTTTTTTCCATTGCTATCCATCAAGGTAAACTGTCGTTTCGGGTAGGTAATCGCCAGAGGAATCCCTGGTAATCCAGGCCCAGTACCCACATCAATGATTCGCTCTCCTTTCACCAAAGGCGCGATACTGAGACTATCAAGCAGGTGTAACCGGAGCATTTGTTCTGGGTCGCGAATGGAGGTGAGGTTGTACGCCCCGTTCCATTTTTCAAGCAGCCTCAGATAATCCATCAGCTGGCTAACTTGCTGGTCTGACAACGCCAACGATAGCCGCTGTAATCCCTCGCGAAGTATAAGTTCGAGGTCGTTGCTTGCGATGCTTTGGCTCATATTTCAGGCTGTTTTCTTTGTTGTCATGGTTTTTTTCTTCAAATAGACCAACAACAAAGACATTGCTGCCGGGGTAATACCAGGTATGCGAGATGCTCTAGCCAACGTTTCCGGTCTCGCTTCTTTTAGCTTCTGTTTGACCTCATTAGATAAGCCATTAACCACGTCATAGTCAAAACCCATGGGTATAGCAGTTTTTTCCTGACGGCGCATTTTGTCAATTTCATCCTGCTGGCGATCTATATAGCCCGCATACTTAGCATCTATTTCTACCTGCTCAGCAACTTCCTCAGCCACCGCTGAAACCACTCCCTTCACAGAATCAATTTCAACAATATCGCTATAGTTTATTTCGGGCCGCTTAAGCAGATCAAGCAAACTGTATTCCCTTCCGGGAGCGGACCCTGTTTTTTCTTCGACGATTTTCGCCTGATCAGATGCAGGCTGAACCCAACAACTCTTGAGGCGCTGCTGTTCCTGTTCTACTGCTTCTCGTTTTTCACTAAACGCTTGCCAGCGGATGTCATCCACCAACCCCAACTCTCGACCTTTTTCGGTCAATCGCTGGTCGGCATTATCCTGGCGAAGTAACAACCGATATTCTGCCCGACTAGTAAACATCCGATAGGGCTCCAGAGTACCCATTGTTATCAGGTCGTCCACCAAAACCCCTATGTAAGCTTCATCACGGCGGGGACACCAGGCCTCTCTATCTTGGACTTGTAACGCGGCATTAGTGCCAGCGAGCAATCCCTGTGCCGCGGCCTCTTCATAACCAGTTGTACCATTGATCTGACCAGCAAAGAACAAGCCATCCATGCATTTGGTTTCTAGGGAATACTTCAAGTCCTGAGGGTTAAAATAGTCGTACTCGATAGCATAACCGGGACGGGTGATGTGTGCGCTTTCAAACCCCTTTATGGAGCGTACTAACTGCATCTGCACATCAAAAGGCAGGCTCGTGGATATTCCATTAGGGTAGAGTTCGTGGGTAGTTAACCCCTCTGGTTCAATAAATATCTGGTGGTTATCTTTGTCAGCAAAGCGAACTACTTTGTCCTCAATAGACGGACAATATCGAGGCCCCACCCCTTCAATCACACCGGTATACATGGGAGAGCGGTCCATGCCTCCACGAATAATCTCATGGGTTTTCTCATTGGTGTGGGTGATATGGCAGCAGATTTGCTCCGGGTGTTCGGACACACTGCCCAGATACGACATCACTGGTTCTGGCGTATCCCCCCGTTGAGATTGTAGCCCCTCAAAATTGACACTTCGGGCATCAATACGTGGTGGAGTACCTGTTTTTAGGCGGTCTACACGCAGCGGTAGCTCTCGCAGTCGATGGGCCAAACCAATAGAGGGTGGGTCACCCGCCCTGCCACCAGCGTGGTTTTCTAAACCAATATGAATTTTTCCACCCAGAAAGGTTCCCGCAGTTAACACCACAGCCTTCCCTGTAAAG
>JBALVP010000008.1:0-24236 GCA_036961395.1 Porticoccus sp. | reverse complement strand
GTCAGCCGGTTTAGTCTTGCGATCAAATACCTCACGCAATCTACCTGGTCACATGCCGCATTATATGTGGGCGACTTTGAAGGTCAGCCTGACATGTTGGTGGAGGCGGATGTTCAGGAAGGTGTTCGCTTGGTTCCCCTCGATAGCTACACCAAGCTTCATACCCGTATCTGTAGGCCAATGGGGCTTGATGAGCAAGAAATAGATGCAATACTGGGTTTTGCTATCGACAGATTGGGCCATCGTTATGACCTGAAAAATATTGTGGATCTGATGCGGTATTTGATTCAGACCCCGCCAGTTCCCAATCGCTGGAAACGGCGGATGCTGGCTCTTGGTAGTGGAGATCCCACCCAGGCGATTTGCTCATCACTGATCGCCCAATCTTTTCAATCCGTTAAGTACCCCATTTTGCCGGAAGTGTCAGTGGAGAAATCCATGGATCCATTATTCCAGGAGACGTATCGGGAAATTCTCCATATTCGGCATCACAGCCTTTTTGCACCAAAAGATTTCGATCTGTCACCCTATTTCGAGGTGATTAAACCCACACTGGCATCTGGTTTTGACCCGCATCAGATAGATTGGGGTGAGGGGTAGATCCAGCCTAGTGCCGATACTGACACCAGCTGGTCTCTTATAGTTGGGTTTTTCTAGCTTGTTTCTTCTAAGTTGTTTCGTTGAGTAGTCGCACTTCCCGTTGTGGGAATGGAATAGTAATACCCGCTACATCTAGCGCCTTGTAAATGGCGTTATTGACGGAAAAACGCAGTTCGTGGAACTGTTGGGTGGGCACCCAAAAACGAACGCCAAAATTGATACCACTGTCACCAAAACTATCGATGCCGATCAATGGTGTTCTCGTTTCTGAAACACCTTGCTGCTTTAGTACGGCATGTAACACTTCCATGACTTTTTCAGGATCGGAGCCGTAGCTGACGCCAACAACGGTTTCGGCCAGTTTATTGGCAGCAGAGTTATGCAATATTTCACCGATAATATGACGATTGGGGATGGTGATGCGTACATCATCTTCATCTTTCAGTACCGTGAAGGCCATATGAACTTCGTCTACCAGACCTGTTTCACCTTGTACGGTGACCGTGTCGCCAATCACAAAGGGTCGAGTGATGATAATGTTGAGCCCGGCACCATAGTTTGCCAGTAGTCCTTGAGCAGCTAACCCAGCACCCAGAGAAATTGCACCAATAGCGGCGACAAATGGGGTGACACTGATCCCTAGTTTTCCGAGAGCGATAATCGCCACACCCACAATAATGATAATTTTTACAAAGCTGGCGATAAACCGGCTGAGGGTAATATCCAGTTCTTTCTTTTCACAAAGGCTTAAAACGCCACGGGCAACGCGGCTGGCCACAATCATTCCAATTAGAAGAACGATAACTGCGCCAAGTAACTGGAAGCTATAATTGACAAAAAATTCGACGATCATGTCGTAGATAGCTTGAAACTGTTTGATTTCCTCTTGCATGGTAAGCAGCTCCCTGTTTGTGCTTGTCTGATGTTGTATGAACTGTTTTAACGGGGATAGCATAGCAAAATAACGCTGGTCATATTAAGGTGCAGAAATACCATAGGTTGCGGGTTGTCAGAAAAAGATTCTATGCAAGTAATACCAGCAATGATCAGCGGCAAGACTGAAGAGCATTTGTGCCAGCTGAGCATGAATTGTTTGCTGCATAAGGCCGCCTTATCGCCATTCCTGGCTCTGCAAGAGGCTGCCGCCAAGCGGGGGTATGATCTTCAGGTAGCCAGCGCTTTTCGCTCCTTTGAGCGGCAGCTGATGATCTGGAATGCCAAGGCCCGAGGTGAACGACCCGTGCTGGATGAGCAGGGCCGACCTCTGAATATCAAAAATCTGAGTAAGAAGGAAAAGGTCTTTGCCATCATGCGCTGGTCAGCGTTACCCGGGTGTTCACGACATCACTGGGGTACTGATATGGATGTCTGGGACTCTGCAGCCGTACCTCTGGATTATGTTTTACAGTTGAGTCCAGGCGAGTATCAACAAGGTGGCCCTTTTCATAGTTTGAGTTGTTGGCTTGAAGAGCACGCCGAAGCTTTTGGTTTTGTCAGGCCTTATGCGATAGATAGAGGTGGTGTGGCTTCCGAGCCTTGGCACCTGAGCTATACGCCCGTGGCGCAAGTATTTGAAGCTAAATTAGATACACAATATATCTGTAAAATTTTGGATAATAGTGACCTTATATTACGGGATACGATACTGGGTCATCTGGATGAAATTATTTCCAGATTCATTTACCCGGATACTTAATCAGTAGGAATAGAGCCAGTGTTGGCAGTCTCTAAGTAAGAAGTGATGAATGAGCAAACAGAAACAGGTGAGTTAGAAGTCTATGGATCATAAACCTATGGATCAGAAAGACACCGCCCAGAATAAAGACCCTTTGTGGGAAACCATTCATAGTGAAGTGACAGCGCTCTTACAGCAGGAGCCCGTGCTGGCCAGTTTTTTTTATGATGCAGTGGTGAGCCACAAGTCACTGGAGGAGGCTCTCGCCTACAATTTGGCCGCACAAATTGATAATAGTGTGTTGTCTGCTCTAACGATCCGTGAGGTATTTGTAGAGGCGTTGTCAGCAGAGCCTGCCATAGGTGACAGTATGCGCAAGGATCTCACCGCGTATGTGGAGCGTGACCCTGCCTGTGATCAGTACTGCCTGCCATTGCTCTATTTCAAAGGTTTTCACGCGTTGCAGATATATCGTGTGGCCAACTGGTTGTGGCGAAATGGCCGACAATCTCTGGCGCTTTATTTACAAAACCGGGTGTCTGAAATTTTTGCGGTGGATATACACCCCGGAGCCGAAATAGGTAGCGGCATTATGATTGACCATGCCACAGGGCTGGTGATCGGTGAAACAACGGTGATTGGTGATAATGTATCTATGTTGCATTCCGTAACACTGGGAGGCACAGGCTCACACGCGGGTGACCGTCACCCGAAAATTCGTTGTGGTGTATTAATTGCGGCCGGTGCAAAAATTCTTGGCAATATTGAAGTGGGTGAAGGTGCCAAAATTGGTGCCGGTAGCCTTGTTCTGGAACCCGTGCCAGCGCACACCACTGTAGCGGGGGTGCCGGCAAAAATTGTAGGTCATCCAACAGAGGCAGAACCTGCCAGAGAGATGGACCAAAGAATTGATGGAGATAGCATTTGAACGACAAGAAACAGGCTGATTTTCTAGGGTTGATGCAGCGGCGAATCGTGGGTGGTTTTACCTATTCTTGCCAGGGGTTGAAGTCGTGCTTTAAGCACGAGGAAGCTTTTCGGGTAGAAGTAGTCGTTGCGGCAGTTTTGATACCCCTGGCTCTGATGATAGCGGAGACTCCGGTGGAACTGGTATTACTGATAGGCTCGTTGGTGCTGGTGTTGGTGGTGGAGCTGTTGAACTCTGCAGTAGAGGCGGTGGTTGACCGAATTGGAGAGGAGCATCATGTGCTTTCTGGTCGAGCCAAAGATCAAGGGTCGGCAGCTGTTTTACTGTCTATGGGGATGGTGCTTATCACTTGGTTAGTGATTGGGTTTGGTTGAACTTACTGGATGTCAGTGATGACCACTATTGAATGCTAGTAGTAACGAGTAAAGTGTAGAAAAAGCTGTCATTAAATGATCACAGACCCATCGTAAAATAGCATTTATCTTCATGTGAGAGGCCTTGCTGAAAAGAAAGGGTTTGATAGATGAAAAATATTCTTTTTGTTTGTGTCGAGAACTCCTGCCGTAGCCAGCTGGCAGAGGCCTTTGGGCATATCCATAAGTCTAATGATGTCGCTGTACACAGCGCCGGATCAAATCCCTCGGGGCAGGTTAACCAGAAAGCTGTGGTGACCATGGCTGAGCTGGGATATGACATGGGCAATCATCATTCCCAGTCATTAGATGAAATGCCAGAGATTGACTATGATGCAGTCATCACCATGGGTTGTGGCGACAATTGCCCTTGGGTGAAAGGGCGGATTAGGGAGGATTGGGGCTTGCCTGATCCCAAGCATCTGTCCGAGGACGAGTTTCGTGTTACTCGGGATGAAATTGAGAAGCGTGTCATCGACTTGCTTGGCCGACTAAATTAATAATAGGATTGTTAGCAGACTCTGGTTAAGTATTGGTAGCCCAAGGTTTAATACGTAAACTGTTAATGGCCCAGCTATCAATGGCCTAACTATCAACGGATGGTGGTGTTATGAGTGAAGAGTGTTATGAAGTGATCTTTCGTGGAGATGTCCTTGCAGGGCAGTCTGTCATTGAGATTAAGCAGCGCTTGGCCCAGTTATTTAATGCCGAGGCTAAACGTATTGACCAAATGTTTTCTGGCAAGCCTGTGGTGGTTAAGCGTAATCTGGATCTGGAGACAGCAGAGCGCTATCAATCCACGTTGCTAAAAGCAGGTGCTTTAGTCGATATTCGCCCCGCCACCCTCGATGGGGTTGTTTCAGAAGAACGGCCAGTTGAATCATCAAATCATGATTCCGGGTTAACTCAAGAAGCTGAGCCTGAGCAGAATCAGCCGTCACAGCCACAGGAACAAGTACTTGAAGATGTTGACTTTGATTTGGCGCCAGTGGGGGCAGATGTACTTTCCCCTGAGGACAAGAAAGACTTTACCTCGGTTGATGTTGATACTTCATCGTTAACGATTGCCGAAACAGGCTCTGATGTATTGGCCGATGAGGACAAAAAAGAATTTGTTCCTCAGGATGTAGATACATCAAGCTTGTCCATTGATGATCCCGAGTAATTTTTAGACTAGAAAAATCTCCTATTACTTGAATCAACTATGATATTAAAAAATTAATTAACTAATTTTTTAATATCATAGTTGTGTGTCCAATGGTAATTCTGTGGAGTATTTAATTTGAGTGACCGCCACATTGGAGTGAATTTCTCTAATCAGTGGAAGCTGTGCCAAATGACGACGCAAAAAACTTTCAAAATGCTGAATATCTCGAGTAATAATTTTTAAAAAATAATCCATAGTTCCAGTGACGGTATAACATTCCACAATTTCTGGAAATTGTTGTACTTGTTCCTCAAACGTTTCCAGAGAATCTTCATCGTTGCGTGAGAGAGAAATACTCACGAACGTCACCATTTGCATGCCCAGTTTTTTTAAGTCTAGTAACGCAACTTTCTTTTTGATAATTCCAGACTGCTCTAACCGGTTGATTCGCCGCCAGCAGGGGGAGGTGGACAGGTTAACCCTGTCTGCTATTTCCTGAGCCGTCAGACTGGCATCTTTTTGTAGTTGCTTGAGGATGTTGATGTCAACGCTGTCAAATTCGCTCATAGCCAATTCCGATATCGTCATCAAAAGGAAATAAAATTCTAAATATTTTTGGTTTTTAGCAATATGTTATCTATATATAGGGTTAGGGAAGAAAAAAAGCAAATATATACCCGGAACAAGACGCTATGCTTTTTGCCAAAGGAGTTAAGTAAAAAATCTAACCCATGATGCAGGGAATATGTGAGGGGTAATGGACTGCGAATAACGTTGGATTTAACGTAGGGAGCGCCTGTGAAAACGTCATTAAATGACAAATATCTTTTGGATAAAGGCCGTGCTTATCTGAGCGGTATCGAAGCACTTGTACGGTTGCCAATTTTGCAGCATCAGCGCGATCAGGAGCGGGGTTTGAATACGGCTTGCTTCATCTCCGGTTATCGCGGTTCACCGCTGGGCACATTGGATCAATCACTTTGGAAGGCCAAACCTTTTCTAGATAAGCACAATATTTATTTCCAGCCCGGTATCAATGAAGACCTGGGTATGACTGCTGTGTGGGGTAGCCAGCAGGTCAATATTTTTCCTGGTGCAAAATATGATGGTGTGTATGGCATGTGGTACGGCAAGGGGCCAGGGTTGGACCGTAGTCTGGATGTACTGAAACACGCCAATGCTTTCGGCACCTCAAAATATGGTGGTGTCTTGGCCGTCGTCGGTGATGACCATGCCTGTAAATCTTCCACGTTACCTCATCAAAGCGATCACATGTTTATTGGTGCCACTTGTCCGGTGTTGAATCCTGCCGGTGTGCAGGAGGTTTTAGACCTAGGGGTCTATGGTTGGGAGTTGTCCAGATATTGTGGTTGCTGGGTGGGGATGAAAGTGATCACCGAGAATTGTGATGCGGCCATTTCTGCCGAGATTGATCCAGAGCGAGTCAACATTATTTTACCCGAGGATTTTGTGTTGCCCGAGGGCGGCGTTCACGCCCGCTGGCCTGATACACCCCTGGAACAGGAAAAACGTCTTCAGAGAGATAAAATTTACGCTGCTCTTGCCTTTGCTCGGGCCAACAATCTCAACCGTATTACGTTGGATAGCCCCAATGCTCGACTGGGAATTATCACCACAGGTAAATCGTATCTGGACACTCTACAGGCACTAGATGACCTGGGTATTGACGAGAGCCTAGCGGCTGAAATTGGTCTGCGACTCTATAAAGTGGGTATGAGCTGGCCGTTGGAACCCGTCGTCACACACCAGTTTGCAGAGGGTTTGGAAGAGATATTGGTCATCGAGGAAAAACGCAGCGTGATCGAAGATCAATTGACCAGTCATTTGTACAACTGGCCCGTGGATAAGCGCCCCAGAGTCGTGGGTGAATACGATGAATATAGAGAGTTGCTGGTCACGAACCTAGGCGAGTTGACGCCAGCATTAATCGCCAAGGTTATAGCCAGTCGAATCGGTAATTTTTTTATTAGTGAACCTATTGAAAAACGCCTGGCGTTTCTGGAGGCCAAGGAGCAGTCCCTGGCCAATAAAACGCCCTTGATTGAACGGAACCCTTGGTACTGCTCGGGTTGTCCGCACAATACATCTACGGTGGTACCTGAGGGCAGTATGGCGATGGCAGGTATTGGCTGTCACTACATGGTGCAGTGGATGGATCGCAGTACCTACACCTTCACCCAAATGGGCGGAGAGGGGGCTACGTGGATTGGTCAGGCACCATTTACCGAAACTCAACATGTCTTCCAAAACCTGGGTGATGGTACGTATTTCCATTCAGGCTTACTCGCTATCCGGGCAGCAATTGCTGCGGGGGTGAATATTACCTACAAAATCCTCTATAACGATGCGGTGGCCATGACGGGCGGGCAACCAGTGGATGGAGAGCTGTCTGTTGAACAGATGGTCTATCAGCTGCGCGGCGAAGGGATTAAACGTATCGCCGTGGTGTCTGATAATCCCGAGCAATTTAACGATGATTTTCCGACGGCATTCCTTAAAAAATTTAAAGGGCTGTCGATTCACCACCGTGACCAACTGGAAGCCGTTCAACATGAGCTTCGAGAGGTTAGTGGCACCAGTGTTTTGATCTATGTGCAAACCTGTGCAGCTGAAAAACGTCGCCGTCGTAAAAAAGGTGTGCTGGAAGACCCCGCAAAACGGGTATTTATTAACGAGCTGGTCTGTGAGGGCTGTGGGGATTGCGGGGTGCAATCCAACTGCCTTTCCGTGATCCCAAAAGATACCGTGCTGGGCCGTAAACGGATGATCGATCAGTCCGCCTGTAATAAGGACTACTCCTGTGTGAAAGGCTTCTGCCCCAGTTTTGTGACCGTTCACGGTGGTCAATTGAAAAAAAATACGGCCATGGCTGATGAAGACGATTGGCCTGAGTTGCCGTTACCCACTCTCCCCACAATTGATGAACCCTACAATATTATGGTGGCTGGAATTGGTGGTACCGGTGTATTAACCGTGGGGTCTGTGTTGGGTATGGCGGCCCATATTGCTGAAAAAGGGACGTCGGTGTTGACTCAGACCGGGTTGGCACAAAAATTTGGTTCAGTGACAAGTCATGTGCGTATTGCCAATCATCAATCGGACATTCACGGCGTCAGAATTCCCGCGGGTGATGCCCACTTATTACTGGGTGCAGATCTGGTGGTATCTACCAGCAACGAGGCACTGGCCAAGGTCAACCGAGAATTTTCGTCAGCGGTGATCAACAGCCACGAATCACCCACCGCAGAATTTACCCACAATCCGGATGCAGAGTTTCCTACATCGGCAATGATGCAGGTGATTCGGGATGAAACAGGAGCAGACCGCACTTGGTTTATCGAAGCCACTCAGTTGGGCGAAACGCTCTTGGGTGATGCCATTAGTGCCAATATGGTGTTGCTGGGGTATGCATGGCAGCAGGGCATGATTCCTTTGCCGCTCGACGCGATTGAACAGGCAATTACTCTCAATAACGTATCCGTGGAGATGAATCTCAAGGCCCTGTTATGGGGTCGGCGCTATGCGGTTGATGCCCATCGGGTGATGACACTGGCTGGTATGAACAATAAATTATCCAGCGTTAACGATGACGCTCAACAATTGCCGGACATCACCGATTACCGCTATGCGTTTTTGACCAGTTATCAAAACCGGGCCTATGCCGATCGTTACAAAACAAGAGTAGAGCAGGTTCACCAAGTGGAGAGCACCCTATACCCTGACCATGATGATAGCCAAATGGTACTGACCACCGCGGTGGCAAAAAACTATTTCAAATTGCTGGCCATCAAAGATGAGTATGAAGTGGCAAGGCTATATACCAATGGAGAATTTGAACAGCATCTGAACGATCAGTTTGAAGGAGACTTCAGCTTGAAATTCCATCTGGCACCACCGCTATTGGCTAAACGAGATACGGTGACGGGCCACCTCAAAAAAAGAGAATTTGGTGGTTGGGTTTTACCCCTGTTTCGCCAACTGGCCAAGCTGAAATTCCTGAGGGGATCAGCATTCGATGTCTTTGGTTACTTATCTGAGAGAAAAATGGAGCAGCAACTGTTGGTGGAATATGAGCAGACCCTGGCCGACGTGCTGGATGGTCTAAACGAACATAATTATCAATCCGCCGTAGAGGTAGTGTCGTTGCCAGAAAAAATTCGTGGATTTGGCCATGTAAAAGAACATAACCGGAAGATGGCCAAAGAGAGAGAGGTGCAGTTAATAGCTGCATTCAAAGATTCTCCGGTAGCGATTCCTGTAACGATAGTTGAGCCAGAAAGTATTAATACAGAAAGTATTGGGACAGGTAAGCCTCTAAGTGAAAAGGAGACAGAATAATGAGCGTATTTAGTCACCCCGAATTTGATGGCCACGAAAAGCTGGTATTTCACCACGACCGGTCGTCAGGCTTGAAGGCCATCGTGGCGATTCATAACACCAATCTCGGCAATGCGCTTGGTGGTTGCCGGATGTGGAACTACGCCTCTGATGATGAGGCCATTGCCGATGTGTTACGTCTGTCCAAGGGCATGACCTATAAGGCAGCCATTACCGGCCTGAATATTGGTGGTGGTAAGAGCGTCATTATTGGTAACCCACGCCGTGATAAAACACCGAAACTACTCCGTGCCATGGGCCGTTTTATGAACAGCCTGAATGGTGAGTATATTACTGCCGAGGATGTGGGTATTAACGAGGAAGATGTCAAAGTGATCGCCACTGAAACCGAGTTTGTGACGGGCTTTGATAGCAACAGCGTTGGTGTTGATGGCCCTTCACCTTATACGGCCTACGGTGTATTTAGAGGCATTGAGGCGGCAGTAAGCTTCAAGTTGGGTCGCAATAGCCTGAAGGGTATTCGTGTGGCCATACAGGGCGTGGGTAAGGTGGGATTTGAGCTTGCCCAGTTGCTGATCAATGCGGGTGCTGGTGTTTATGCGGCAGATATTTTTACCGATAACCTTGATCGTGCCGTCAGTGAGCTGGGTGTTATTCCGGTACCCGCCGATCAAATACTGCAGCAACCAGTAGATGTCCTGGCACCTTGTGCCATGGGTGCCACCTTGAACAAGGGCACCATTCCAAAGCTGAAGGCCAGTATTGTGGCGGGTTCAGCCAATAATCAACTGGGCGAGCGTTCTGATGGGGAGCGGCTAACCAAAGCGGGTATTCTCTATGTGCCGGACTATGTGATTAACGCGGGTGGCCTGATTAAAGTGTATTACCAGTATTTTGGTGCAGACAGCCAGGAAGTCATCAGTCACATCGATCAGATTGCCGAGGATACCCTGCCAAGAATTTTCTCCGTTGCCAGAGAGTTGAGAAAACCCACCAGTGTGATTGCCGATGAGCTTGCCAGAGAACGTTTTATGGCCGGTGAGTTTTCGCAAACTAATGCCGCTTAAACTGTTGTCGGGATATAATATCGCTGCTCTTAAAGATGATGGTTAATAGGCCGACAACAGTGATAGACGACGACAAAAAATTATTCCATGAAGAGATGGGCGATGTCGAACCGTTAAATAAAACGGCTGACCGTGTTGACCTGAAAAAGACCATGGAAAAGATTCCAGGGTTAGCCGTACGTCGTCGTGATGCCCAGCAAGTATCACAAAAAAACTGTGACGCGCTGTCCTCAGAAGAATACATCGTTATGGTCAAACCCAGAGATGTACTCAGCTTCAAGCGTGATGGTGTTCAGCATGGCGTCTTCAAAAACCTTCGTCTCGGCAAGTACCCTTTAGACTTCCAGCTCGACTTGCACCGAATGACCGTCGTGCAGGCTCGCCAAAAGGTGTTTCAGTTTATTCGGGACTGTATCAAGCACAATATCCGTTGTGCCCTGATTACCCATGGCCGAGGGGAGAACCGAGAAAACCCCGCCTTACTGAAGAGTTGCACGAACCACTGGCTCCAACAACTGGATGATGTATTGGCTTTTCACAGTGCTCAGCCTCAGCATGGCGGTACGGGTACAACCTATGTTTTATTGCGTAAAACCTCAGAGAAGGGTTCAGAGAACCGGGAGGGGCATCAGAACGGAAAAAATCGACCACGCTAACTTTGGTGGCGGCGGGAAAAAATTTAACTCACCTGATTTCACTCGTATATGACTTCTATATTTGTTATTCAGAAAGAAAGGTGCCTTTCATCTCACGTATGGCTTCATCAGGCTCCACAGGCGTGAAGTTTAACGTATCAAACAGAGGCTACACATAGCCTATCGATTAATGCCACTTTAGGTTACTTGCCATACTCCAATGATGCCATCTTAACTGCGGTGGATATGAGGGTAATACCTGCGACTTTATTGATTAGGCTAATCACCCATTGCTTCAATGCCTGCTTAGCTAATCGGTTTCCCAAGTTGCTATAAACAGTGTAGATCAATAGGTCGGCAAGAAAACATGAAATGCCCATGACCAGTATTTGAAAAAAAATAGGCTCACCAGGCTCTATGAATTGAGGCAGTAATGCAGAGAAGTACAACAATGCTTTTGGGTTTGCCAATTGGATGACTAGGCCCTGAGAAAACAGTTTGAGTGCTCTCTCTTGCGCCTGTTGGCGATTAATTTTGATGGCCCCAGATTGACTGAGCAGGGCACTAGCGCCAAGGTATAACAAATACACAACCCCCGCCCATTTGACGGCGGAAAACATCAGGTTAGAAGCAATAATCAGTGATGCGATGCCTGTCGCTGATAAAGCAAAGAAAATAACATCTGCCGTTGCGACACCTAGAACACCAAAAAATGCTTTGTTAGATGTATTCGTTGCCCCTTGAGAGGCCACCGTTATTGCAGCAGGCCCAGGCATCAGGATAAGCATTACCGTGGTAGCGAGAAAGATAAGATAAAGGCTGAGATCCAATTTTAATGTCCGTTTTTAGCGCCCGCAACAGCGGCGAGTTCTGTTGTTTGTGCTTGTTATGTGGGCTGTAGAGGATATTTATTTATGTGGCAAGGACTCGAATTCTTGTCGTTTAGACTCAAACCATTTTTGCATATCCTCAGGATTTTGCATTAGCTCACCCATTTTCTTCATAGCTTTCATATGTGTCGCATCTTGTTTCTGATGCATTTCCATTCCGTGTTTTTTGCTTAGTTCTGACATTTCTTCGAATGTCTCTGCTTGGAATTCCAGATCACAAGCGCCACCTAGCTGCTTACAAATCATAGTTTTCATTGTTGATCTCTTTTGATGATTTATTCATATAACGTCGTTGTAACCGGTTGAAAAAGCGCGTAGCGATTTGGACATCCGCGCTCACAACCTTGTTAGCTTTAACTCGACGGAGGTATTGAGTAAGTGCCAACAACATGTGCTACGGGCTCCTTATCACCATTCGAGTATAATGCGACTTCGCCAACCACTAGTGATTTACCGACTTTCATTAAATTGCACTTACCTATTATGTCTTTACCTGGTGCAGGTTTTCTAAGAAAATTTATCGACATGCTGGTTGTTACTGCAAGCGGGACCAAACCTATCTCGCCAAGAATAGCAACATATAGAGCAACATCAGCTACCGCCATTAGAACTGGACCAGATACTGTGCCACCAGGGCGCAACTCATTAAAACCGATCGGGTGTCTTACGATTGAAGATTGACCTCCAACCGCCTCAACAACACACTTCGTTTGAGGAAATTCAGAGCTCAAAAACTCTGACATCTTTTCTTTGGATACCACGATGACCTCCTTAAACGCCAACAGCTTATTCAAAAGCCTAAGGCTTTATATCACGTTGGCTCCTGATCTAGGCGATTGATCTCTGATGTGCGAACTATTTTTTAAAGTTGCATTTAAATTTTAAGTGCCAACTTCACGACGCCCTGGCCATCAACCGCCGCAGGCACGGCACAACACAGTAAGACTTCATCGTCAGCCACGGGGAATGAGGGCTCACTTTGGTAGCTGATGGTGCCGGCTAGCAGTGTTGTCTTGCAGGCACCGCACTGGCCGCTGCGGCAGCCAAATTCTGGCGTAAAGCCATGTGCTTCGGCAAACTCTAACAAGCTTCCTTCACCGGCAGACCAGGCTTGTTCAACGCCAGCATCAACAAATTCAACAATGGCTTCACTGGCAGCAGGTGCGGGAGTGAACTCGGCTATGGTCTGCTCTTGATACCGGTCGCGCTGCAAAGAAGCCGGGCCAAATTCTTCGGCAAAGATACGTTGGTCACTGATGCCAAGACCACGGACAAGGTCATACATTGACTGCATAAAGCCACTGGGGCCGCACAAGTAAACATCGTAATCAGCCAGCGGCAGTATGGTCTGTAATAGCGCCTCGGATATCCGGCCAAGGTGGTGATAATCACGGCCCGCTTTTAATTCGTTGGCAACAAACGGTTCTTCAATTTGGCTCAGTGCCCAAAAGCTACGCAGTTGCCCATCGGATTGCCGAGAAAGCTCATCCAATTCTTCGAAAAACCCTCGTTGCTGTTGATCACGCGCCGCCGTAATAACAGTTACGTTGCGCATGCGCCGGGTTCTAAACCCTTCGATCCGGGCATGCTTTGCCATGGACAGCATTGGCGTTATGCCAATACCTGCTGAAAGTAAAACCGCGGGGCGCTTCTCGTTAGCATCAAAGGTAAAATCGCCACGAGGGGCTTTGGCCTGTAAAGTATCGCCGACCTGAATATTTTGATGTAAGTAATTAGAGGCCAGGCCTTCGGCCTCACGCTTAACACTAATACGATAATAATCATCCGATGGTGCACTCGACACGGTATACGTTCTTATCACCGACTCACCATTAATCTGTATTTTTATCGTCAAAAATTGCCCAGGATAAAAACCCGCTTGTTGATGACCCTGAGCCTGTAAATAAAAAGATCGAATCACCGAACTCTCTTCAACCACTTGCACGACTTTATAGTCCAGCCATTGGTCGTGTTGCGTTTGCGCATGCTGTAGCGCCTCCACTTCATCCCACGACCCTGTTAACAATGTATTGGGTGAGTAGTCATTGAACTGCCAACGCAGTGGTAAAACATTTTTTTGGTGATGCCCGTGATCAAGATGAAACTTCCAAAGTCGCTCTGCACCGGCAAAATGTTGCATCTCATCGCTCTGCCATAAAATCTCAACAGTGCCGGTTAGCGTCAGTAGGTGACCGTTCTCAAAATCGACAAATAACAATCCTGCCTTTGGCGTCTCGTGGAAATTTCCTAACGTATTAAAATGGTTGTTGCCCAGATAATCTGGAATGGTCAGGGTGTTGCCATCAATACGGATAAACCCCGGTTTGCCCCCTCGGTGCGAAACATCGGCGCCATCACGGGCTTGATTGCTACCAGTGTCGTTATAGCTCGCGACAAAAAAGGTATCACTACGCTCAATCAGGGCGCGGGCCTCACTCGATAAGGTCGTGATCGCTTCGGTCTTAGGGGTTGGCATAGTATTGGGGATAGTCTCGGCGGCAACCGTGACTAATTCACGATTTTGAATATATTGAGGGCAATTTCCAAAAGCCTGATCAACGACTAAATCAACACCCTCATCACTAACGTTACTGATATGAGCCGCCAGTCGATTGCGGCGGCGTGTCGGAAGCTCAATGCCTAACAGTCCTAAACGAGTACCCACCTGTAGTGATATAGAGAGGGGATCGCCAACGACGGGTAAGGCGTTAATCCTCATAGAATGCTTATCTTGGCTGGAGATAAAACCTGGAGGATTAAATAATATAGACGCCCAGGGCCAGCCGTTATTATCTGCATGGCCCACAAAAACAAAGGGCAGTTGCTGATAAAACTCTCGGTGCTGTTCTGGTATATGGTCACGAATCACCTTGCGGCCAAAACGCTCCATTTTATCTCTGACGCCTAGCCGCTCTTGCAGCAGTTGTTCGCCGCGATGAAAGGGGGAATTCTTTGTAACATTTCCCATGTTATCTACCTTTTATCTGTAGCTTCAATCAGACTTGAGCGGATTGATACCATTCGGGGCAGGGCGTAGGAACACGCATCTTTTCACGCACCATTGCCGCATTCGTGCTATCACTCAGCTTCACCAATAATTCAAAAGCCACTTCAAGCGCTGTACCAGGCCCCGTTGAAGTAATGCAATTGCCATCACAAACAATGGGTTGATCAACAAAGATTGCTCCTGTTTGTTCTAATTGTTGTTTACGCACGCCGTTGCGCTGATGATAGATGGTTGCTTTTCTATCGTTAAGAATGCCCGCTGTTCCAAGAGCTAGTGATGACACGCAAATACTGGCGATGAATTTATTTTGTTCGTTGAAGTGACGAATAACTTTTAAAAATGGTTCACTTAGCGCGTCACGATAAAAACCTGCCGGCTCAAAACCGCCTGGGATAGCTAACGCATCAAATTGAGACAAATCAATATCGTCTAAAACAGCTGTGGGTCGCAAACTCAAACCAAAGGTGGTTTTAATGTTGTCGGTTAAGCCGACATCAAGTAGCTCAATCGGCTCACTCCCAACCAGCGTTGCCCAACCAAGAACATCAGTAAAGGCGGATAATTCTAAAGGCTCTACGCCGTTAGCCAATAACATCAGTACTTTTTTCATTGAGCCTTCTCCTAATTGAGTGCTCATTTCACCCTATTGAAATAAAACATCGCCAAGCCCACTGGCCCAGCGGGTTTTTATTAGGCCACCAGAGGTGAGGCGACAAAAATAATTCCGACCACACCGGCAGTCCAGGCGACGGTACGTATCCAGGGAACACCCAAGGTGTAGACAATAGCGTGAACAATACGTGCGGCGACAAAAATTTGTGCACCCAATGCGGTGGTTTCATTGGATAAGCCCAGCAATTGCACAGCAATGCTTAGCGGCATAAAAATAACGATCGCCTCTTTCAGATTATCAATCGCACGGTTGAGTCGATCATTCCAGCCTGTCCATGCAGTAATATTGTGTTGATTGCCGGCTGTCGTTGATAGCCCCAGCAACAACACATTACGGGTGCCCTGTATCAACGTCATTAACAACAGCAAGCCAGCCGTGGCCGCTAACATTTCAATTTCAATATTCATTGTTAAAACCTTTCTTGGTATATAGTGGTATGGCAACCCATTAATGGGTTGCCATAAATTCAGCTAGCAATCACTTCAGTAAGTAAAAGCATGTCTATTTAAGCGGCCACTGCCAAACCAACAGCGGTTGCCTGCATCGGAATGAAACGGGGAAGGTTCTCAAAGCGATGCAACCACGCCTTAACATTACTGTATTCATCCAGCGCGACATCTCCCTCTGGGGCATGGGCGATATAGGAATAATTGGCGACATCGGCCAGTGTTGGTTGGTCCCCGACCAGCCAGTCTCGCTCGGCCAGTTCTGCGTTTAATACAGCGAGTAAGTTGTGTGAGCTGGCAAGGACTTTTTCTTTATCAATAGCAGCATTAAAAACGTTGGCCAATCGAGCCTGCGCAGGGCCATAAGCCAATAGTCCGGATGAAATTGACAGGTAGCGTTGCACCTGCGCCGCAGCGACCGCATCAATCGGTAACCAACTGTGAGTGTCATCATATTTCTTCGCCAAATAAGTGATGATGGCGTTAGAGTCCGACAGTGTGATATCGCCGTCCTCAAGTACCGGCACCTGGCCGAAACTATTTTTCTTTAAAAAGTCCTCGGTTTTATGAGCACCATTAGCCAGATCAACGGTAATAATTTCCGCATCCAAACCCAGCAGGGAGAGAAAAAGCTCAACACGGTGTGAATGACCAGAAAGAGGGAAGTGGTGAAGTTTGATAGTAGACATAATAAATTCCTATTTTCTCAGTGGGTAAGGCTCTTTAAGCCAGGTTTTTTGCTCGCTGTATTCGCTAGCCATGAATGACGGTTGGCGACGTTACTTTCGGTAAGCGGTTCTGTTGTTCCAACCTAACCAGATCTTCAAAGCCGCCTACCGATAAATCATTAATAAAAATTTGTGGGTAACTGCGGTTATGAGTGCGGCTGCGCAGCGTGCTGTCATGATGCTGGTGCTGGTAGACGTCATATTCAGTAAAAGCCAAGTTCTTGCTGGCTAATAAGCGTTTGGCATGAGTGCAGTAGCCACAGCCTGGTTGTGTGTAGATTTCTATCTTTGCCAAGGTCTATCTCCTTCTCGGAAAGGGACGGTCAAAGTCTGTGCCGTGGTTAATGTCGATGGAATGAAGTATCCGCGCTAACGTACTGTTGATAAATAGTGCTTCTATTTAATTATTGTCAATGCTACATTGACAATATGGATACCTTAGATGGAATGAAAACCGTAGTCGCTGTGGTAGAGACTGGCTCTTTTACCGCTGCAAGCGAGCGCCTGAACATCTCCAAGGCCTTGGCAAGCAAGTATGTAGGGCAAGTGGAAAAGCATTTGAATGTACGCTTGTTTCATCGCTCTACACGGAAATTGGCACTGACCGAGGCGGGTAAGAGTTATTACCAGCGAGCATTACCGCTGCTGGAAGAGTTCACTGAATTAGAGGATAGCGTCACGGGTGAGCAGTCTTCACCCCAGGGGCTACTGCGCGTCAGTGCACCTGTCGCCTTTGGCGAGATGGAACTGGCGCCACTCATCCCGCAATTTATGCAGCAACACAAGGACATTCGCCTCGAAATCATCTTGAGTAACAGCATGGTCGATATGGTTGAGGAAGGCATTGATGTAAGGATTCTTGTGGGCGGGGTCGATGACTCGAGCTTGATCGCCCGCCACCTTAAAACACTGCCGCTCATATTGTGTGCAGCGCCAATGTACTTGAAGCAACATGGCCGGCCAAAAACGGCTCAGGATCTCAGTCAGCACAATTGTATTATCGATAGTAATTTTCGCATTGGTAAACAATGGCCGATCATCTCCCCCGCGGGTAAGGCCGAATCCATTAACGTCAACACTCGCATTGCTGCCAGCAGCCCCAGTGCGGTTAAAGAGATTGCGGTGGCTGGTGGTGGTATTGGGATGGTGCCACGTTTTATCGTAGAGCCCGCTCTGGAACAGGGCTTATTAGAAGAGGTCTTACCTGGCTTTAGCACCTTGGAGTTTGGGTTGTTTGCCCTGTATCCACATCGACGTTATCTACCAAAAAAAGTGCGCTGTTTTATTGATTTTTTGGTGGATGAATTTTCTGATTGATGGCACATAAGCCAAGCACAGTATAAGCAACCTCAGTGCATAGGGAGATGACTGCAACCTTAGCTATGCGGTGTTACTGCTTCCGCTTTAACAGCAGTGACTCAATGCCATTATTTGAAAGCCTGCTGCGTGCATCGGCCAGTTCTGGCCGGTCGCTAAAGGGGCCGACCAGAACCCGATGCCAGGTTTCATTTCGTCGGGGGCTGACGGTCTCAATACTGGCGCTCAGGTTCAGCATTAATAGTCGGGCTCGGAGGCTGTCGGCATCACGGCTGCTTTTAAAGGACCCTACCTGTAGCAGGAATACTTCATCATCAGCCACGGGGGGATGTGACGTGTTGTTGGTGTCGGGTGTGTCCGGAACAATAACTTCTGAATCGCGCAATAGGGTGTAGAAATCAAACCGGGGTTTGGGGCCATCATCTTCTTCTTGTGAGCCTGTGCCGGTTTCACTTGCCGCTTTTTCTACATCTTCAGGGGAAACTTCTGACAATTGCATCAATGCCATGATCAGAGCACCGATGAGTACGCCCGCTAACAGCCACAGCCAGCCCGGAGCACCCTGATGACCAGAACGTTTCTTGGTTTGGCGTTTGGTTGTCCGGCGACCGCTAGACTTTTTGGCGTAATCCCTGGTCATGCTGTTGCCTGTACTCCCGGTGGTGCCTAAGTGGTGGTCGCCATTGTATGGGGAAGCGGTGATGTCTTCCAGACCTTATCCATGGTCTGGTCGTACCTAACTTAAATTTGCAGGCACGGTATCAATGACGGTTAGGACTAGGTCATATCTTGAGGATCAATATCCACTGACCAGCGAACCCGTTTGGCTAACTGGGATTGTTCCAGTTCCTGACAGAGTGTCGACATCATTCTCTGCAAAGTAGGGCGTTCGGAGCAAATGATACTGAGCTGGTGACGAAACCGGCCACTGCGTTTTTCCATTGGGGCGGGCAGCGGCCCCAGATAGCCAGTTTGATCGGTAGCGGGTAATAACCGTTCTGCACATTGGCGAACAAAGTGAAGAAACTGTACTGCCGCTTCACCATTGACGGCTTCTGCTCTCACCAGTGCCATGTGTCGGTAGGGGGGAAGCTGAGAGAGTTGTCGTTCCCTGATCAGTTCCTCGCTAAAAGCACTGTAGCCTTGCTGGGTCAGGGTTGCTATTAACGGGTGGTCGCAGTGGTGACTTTGCAGTAGAACAGTGCCTGGTTGATCACCACGACCAGCTCGTCCGGCCACTTGGGTGATCAGCTGCCCCATTTTTTCCGGTGCCCGAAAGTCAGGGCTAAATAAGCCACCATCAGCATCTAATATGGCCACCAGCGTGACATTGGGGAAGTGGTGGCCCTTGGCCAATAATTGGGTGCCAATGAGAATACAGGGTTCACCAGTATTGACTCGGTCGACGACGGCCTGCATCGCTTGTTTGCGGCGGGTGGTGTCGCGGTCCACCCGGATGATAGGGGTATCCGGGAACATGGCCTCAAGGATTTCTTCACTGCGTTCCGTTCCCTGGCCAATACATTGCAGTTTTGCACTGTGGCAGAACGGGCAGCTTGTGGGGATTGGCTCCATATGTTCGCAGTGATGGCAGAGCAGCCGGTTTGGGCTTCGGTGTACCGTAAGCCGCGCCTCACAGCGGTGGCAGTTGGATATCCAACCACATTCATGACAGCTCAATGTGGGGGAAAAGCCTCGGCGATTAAGAAACACCAACACTTGATTACCGGCGGCCAGGGTTTCAGTGATGGCGGCAATTAACTCACGGGAATAACCGCTGGATAAGTTCGCTTTGCGAATATCCACCGGCTGCCAGCGTGGTTGTACCGCATTGCCTGGGCGGCATGAAAGTATCAATTTGGTGTAGCGGTCTTGTTGGCAGTTATATAGGGATTCCAGTGATGGAGTGGCTGACCCCAGAATCAGGGGTATGGACTCCCGGTGAGCACGAATCACCGCCAGATCTCTGGCCGAATAGCGAAACCCCTCCTGTTGTTTGAAGGAGCTGTCGTGCTCTTCATCAACGATGAGTAACCCGGGTGATTTGAGTGGGGTAAAGATGGCAGACCGGGTGCCCAGTACAATGGGTGCCTGTCCGGTGCGAGCGGCATTCCAGGCAATGGCTCTCTCTCGATCGGTAAGCCCGGAATGAAGTACTGCAATGGGGCAGTTGAAGCGGGTTTGAAAGCGACGGAGAGTTTGGGGTGTCAGACTGATTTCCGGTATTAGCACCAGTGCCTGTCGGCCATATCGCAGAATTTTTTCAATGGCCTGTAAATAGACCTCTGTTTTACCGCTACCGGTTTCACCGTGGAGTAAATAGGGGTGAAAGCCGTGCAGCTCCAGACTGTCCAGCGCCTGCTGTTGTTCCGGGTAGAGCGTTAGCGGTTGTTCCGAGAGCAGGTTGTTCACATCAAAAGCGGGGGCATTTTTCTTTATATCGACCGTTTCAATCAGTCCTTTTTGTTCCAGTTGCCGCAATACGGCGATGGAGGTATCCAGCTGTTTAAAATCATCCCGGCTTGCAGTGCCTCGCTGTTGCAACAGGTTGAGTGCCTGTTGTTGTTTGGGTGCACGACTCAGTGCTGTCTCGGGCAAGCCTTTTCCATGCTCAGTGAGTTGCCAGTGTTTTTCATCGGACTCTGGTATGGGTCCACCCTTGCGCAACAAAGCGGGTAGAGCGCTACTTAGGGCATCGCCTATAGGGTGTTGGTAGTAACTTGCCGCCCATCGGTACAGTTCAAAGAGTTGCTGTGGCACCAGTGGCTCTACATCAAGCACACTATCGATGGGTTTTAGCCGGGAGAGGGAGACACTGCTCTTTTGAGCAGTACTAACAATAATGCCCACCACGTTGCGACGGCCAAAGGGGATCAAAACCCGTACGCCAGGCAATAGTGCATCGTCGGCTGTATCTTTTGGTGGCAGATAGTCAAACAAACGCCTGAGAGGCGATGGCACGGCTACGCGGTATATTGTGGGGCTTTTATCGATGGTCATTTATTACTGCTTATTACCGAGTATTTGTACTGAAACCAGCACAAAACCTTGAATGCGAGGTGTTTTCTGGTAGTATGCGCCCTCCGTTTGAAGGCGGCATATGGTGCTCAACAGTATGATGATTGGGTGGCGGTATGCAAGACATTGAGGCAAAGAGAAAATGAAAACTGAGATTCACCCAAATTACGGCACACTGACTGCAACCTGCAGCTGTGGCAACACTGTTGAAGTTGGTTCCACCCTAGTTGATAGCATCCACATTGATGTGTGCTCTCAGTGTCACCCATTCTATACCGGCAAGCAGAAAGTTGCTGATACAGGTGGTCGTATCGACCGCTTTAATAAGCGTTTTGCGGGTCGTTCTGCTAAGAAATAATATTGATATGTTTGCCTTTCGAGGCAGCCAAAAAACGCTCCGGGCCATCGCCCCGAGCGTTTTTTTTGTTTTGGCGCGCATGGTTTTAGGAATTGTTGTTTTCGGGCTTACAGTTTTTGGTTTAGTCAGTGGCTGTAGTGCCGACAACAGTGACGATAGCGATACACCTCAACCCTCTATAGAAAACTCGGCACACTGTGCCCCGTTTGCCCACACCGAGACGGTTCGTGTCACCAAGATTTACGATGGTGATACCCTGACATTATCTGATGGGCGAAAAGTACGCTTAGTCGGTATTAATGCCACAGAAATGGGGCGAGATGGTCAGCCAGATCAGCCCTTTGCCCGCAGTGCCCAGCAAGCAGCCAGTCTGTTTGTTCGTCAATCTGATCGAATTGAATTGTTATTGGATGCTCAATCCAAAGACCGCTATGGCCGCTGGTTGGGGCATATCTATAACCAAGGGGGCGAAAATCTGGAACAGCACCTGTTGCAGCAGGGATTAGCTTACCATGTGGCGATACCTCCTAATTTGACCCTCGCTGAGTGCCTTGCCAAAGCAGAGCAGCAGGGTAGAGACGCTCGGTTAGGTGTATGGGGTGACCAAAACCTCTTGCCGGTGAAAGCAAAGCTCATTAAGCAGGGCGGTTTTCAGCGAGTACAGGGGCAGGTAACAGCCATCAATATGGGTAAGCACTGGCGGCTGGAATTGGATAAAAATATCACTGTGATGATTTATGCAGAGCATCAGCATCGATTTACCAAAGCCTGGTTTGAAAATCTTCAAGGCCAGAATATTGAAATTCAGGGTTGGGTTTACCGCGTTAAGAGCCAGTGGCGGATCAAACTCGAAACCCCCTATGCTGTTGAGTTGATGTAGCTTCGCCGGTGTCAGTTGGGCGGTTGCTGCTCGATGATTCCAGCGCCCTATCACACGCTGTGTTGGCTTCGATAGGGGTGGAACTTAAGAATAAGGCCGTTTATTCTGCCTGCTGGTAATAAAGGCGGTGTTGCTGATGGTAATCAACTGCTGCACGGCTTTATCGTCTTATAGTCTTTTCTTTGAATGATTCCGACTCATCGAGGCAGCGAATGAACAGTTTTAGTTTGGCCTTAAGAAAAAGAGCGTCGGAAATTATTAGTCCCGAACGCCCCAATGATAACCGAAGTCGTTGGTTTGATTATGGCCTTATCAGCCTGATTATTCTCAATGTCATTTCGGTCGTTGTGGGCTCGATTGATGAGGTCTACCAGCAATACGAAGCTGAGCTGTACTGTTTCGAAGTTTTTTCCGTGATCGTGTTCACCATCGAGTATGTGGCTAGGTTCTGGAGTTGTGTCGATGCCTCTACCAATGGCTCCGCTTCTCCTAGAAAGGCCCGGCTACGTTATATGTTCAGCCCGATAGCACTGGTTGATCTGATTTCCATACTGCCTTTCTATTTAGCCTATTTCACTGCCATCGACCTGCGTATTCTGAGGATTGTCCGGTTGCTTCGGGTTTTTAAGTTGGCTCGCTATTCGGGAGCCTTGCATACCATGTTGGCGGTGCTGGCCAAGGAAGCCGGTGCGCTTGGTGCGGCTTTCCTGGTGATGTTTTTAATTATGTTGCTGGCCGCCAGCGGTATGTATGCGATTGAGCATCGGGTTCAGCCAGAAAATTTCAGTAGTATTCCCGAGGCCATGTGGTGGGCGGTGGCGACCCTGACCACGGTTGGCTATGGGGACGTGGTGCCGGTGACCCCTCTGGGCAAGTTGTTTAGCGGTGTGATCATCTTTCTCGGGGTCGCTATGGTGGCATTACCCACGGGTATTATTGTCTCCGGTTTTGCCGATACCTTTCGTCGCCGCAGGGTTCACTATGAATCGCTTATGGGGGCGGCGATGGAAGACGGGGCGTTGACTCATCAGGAGAAACAGGAGTTGTTGGAAATTCGTGATCAGCTCGATATCAGTGCCGAGGACGCCGAGCTGATTTATCGGATGACATTGGGCCGGTTCAAGCGTGAAAATGCCTCCTGCTGCCCCCACTGCGGAAAATCCGGGGCGAGTCAGGATTGAGTTCAGATAATCACTCTCAATAGACCGTTATCAGCGTTTGGCCCCTGAATGTTCCTTGGTTTTGGTGCTCGGTGAGCGCCAACCTCTGGCCGACTCCTTGGCGATTATCGACGGACCTGGACGTAACTGAAAATAGTGCGTAATACCGGCTACGCTATTGAGCTTTTTAATTTGTTTAGTAGCACTTTCTTGGCATTCTTTTAGTATTCCCAGTACCGCACGTTTGGTTCCACCTTTTAGTTGGATATAACTTACTGATACAGTATCGCCCGCTGTTAATTCAAATGAGAGGGGGAATGGTTGATGTTGGCAAATGATTATTACTCGCAAGAAAATCATGGTCCGTATGAGTTCTTTGATTTGGGCGATTTTCAGTTGGAGAGTGGCGGAACCATCAGGAATTGTCAGCTTGCCTACACTACCTTCGGTAAATTAAACCCCAATAAAGATAACGCCATACTGATGACAACTTGGTATTCCGGTACCAGTAAAATCATGGAGCAGGTTTATGTGGGGCCGGGTCGAGCAATAGATCCAGACAAGTACTTTGTCATCATTATTAATCAGATAGGCAATGGCCTCTCTACATCCCCCCATAACACGCCTGATCCCTTCGGAATGGCGGCATTTCCCCATGTGCGAATTGGCGATGATGTTCGTGCTCAGCATCAACTGCTCACTGAAAAATTTGGTCTCGATTCTCTTGCCTTGGTTGTGGGTGGGTCTATGGGTGCTCAGCAAACCTGGGAATGGGCAGTGCGTTATCCTGAGATGGTCAAGCGTGCTGCACCGATTGCAGGAACAGCGAAAAATACACCCCATGATTTTTTATTCACGAAAACGTTAAACGAAGCGATTACGTCAGATCCTGCTTGGGACGATGGTTGTTACACGGAACCTCATGCCGTGCATCG
>JBALVP010000089.1:0-6737 GCA_036961395.1 Porticoccus sp. | reverse complement strand
CACGGCCATTCGCAAAAACCCAGACTTATTTAGCGCCTACCTGTATCGCGGCCTGGTTCGCTTTGAGCAAAACAATAAAACTGGCGCGAAATCTGACCTGCAAAAAAGCTATCAATTACTTCCCACCCCTCCAGCCAGCTACTATCTCGGAGAAATCGCACTGGACAGTGGCGACAAACAAACGGCTGTACGCTATTTCCAAACGGCCGCCCAAGGTAACGATGAATTGGCCAAGAAAGCCCAGAGTCGCCTGGCCGTCTTGGAGCTTGCCACCGCACCCCATAAGTATATCGCCAGCAAAGCGTATGTGGGCGACGACGGCTATCTGAGAATCGTAGTCCAAAACAACAGCCCCGTGACGGTTACATCCGTTAAGTTACAACTGGCGGAAATGGCCAATGCCTATATGGTCGAAAGCAGCACCAATCTAGATGGCCCAAAACAGCTGAAGTCGGGACAGAAAGCCACCATCAAAACCCGTATAGGGCCATTCAAGGAGACGGCAGAAATTGCCAAATACCGCATCAAAGTCGTAAAGGTACAAGTGCCTGAATCATAGGGGTTCTTAGGGTGTGAGCCGATCTGCCAAGAACTGCATACAGGTTCGCACCCTGGCATTACCCCTCAAGTCCGGATGAGTGAGCAACCAAATATCCGATTCAAATTGTCGCTCTAGGACGCCCGCCTCCTGCAAACCCACCCCCACATCTGCAGGCAATAGCGCCAACCCTATACCTTCTCTAGCCAAAGCCTCCATCCCCAGAAAAGTATTGGCACGCGCCGAAAAGTTTAATTTGTCCGCATGTTTTTCCAGCCACTGCATAGGCTTAAGCCGCAGCAAGGTACGCTCAGGACCAATTAACGGGTAATTGGCCAATTGTCGAAGACCAAACCGACCTATGGGTTTACTGAAAAACCTTGGGCTACCGTATAAATTCCAAGGCATGGTATAGAGCTTCCGACCCACTAAATGTTCCGGAGGGGATGAGGTCGATCGCAATGCGATATCCGCCTCCAATCTTGAGAGATTGTAATCATCACTGCTGGCCAAAAGCTGGATATTAATGCCCGGATACAATGCTGAAAATTCTGCGATTAATGGCGGAAGGCTGTAGTAGGCAAAACCATCGGGTGCGGTAATACGAATAGAGCCCTCAAGGGTTTGATCCCCACCCACAATAAAGCGGTCAACTTCATCAATGGCAGAGGTAATTTGTGTGGTACTGCCTAATAGTGCTTCCCCTGAGCCCGTCAGAATATATCGAGCATCCCTGCGCTCAAATAAGCGCACGCCCAGCTTTCCCTCCAGCGAATTTATTCGCCGAAATACCGTTGAATGATTTACCTCCAGACTCTTGCAGGCACCATTCAAGCTGCCCGCTTCGGCTACAGCATGGAAATATCGCAGATCATCCCAGTTATCCATGACTAATGAGGCTTAACATCAGATCACCAACACACCCAGCCATCATCACAATTTCACGCCACTCAACTCCAGCACAGCCACGAACACCGTTTGCATTATTGCAAAGATAGCTTTCATTTATTGCTGATTCTATTTCTTTATTGCAATGATCATACTGCCAGGCATTAGATTAATCCACAGGAGATAACCGATGAATAACTACTCAGATCACGGCACAGCATTATTACGTATTAGTCTAGGCATCATTTTCATTGCGCACAGCCTTTACTTAAAACTGGTGGTATTCACGCTGCCAGGCACGGCAGGGTTCTTTGAAAGCATTGGCCTTCCGGCTATTTTGGCCTATGTCACATTTTCAGCTGAAGCCATTGGCGGTATTGCACTATTGGTTGGCTTTCACGCTCGCTGGGCGGCATTGGGACTTATCCCTATAGCGCTCGGTGCCACCTGGGCACACGTCGGAGCAGGCTGGGTATTTAGCAATGCCGGAGGAGGTTGGGAATACCCTCTTTTTCTTGCCATTGCTTCTGCCGTAGTAGCACTTCAAGGTAATGGTAGCTTTTCACTACAGCGCAAATAGTCATTTAAGGGGGTCATTAAAGGGCGCAGGGAACAACCCTATTTTCCCTGATGCCTATTCTTGACCAGCTTTAATGTTTATCGAAATAGCATGTTTGAAGATAGAAAGAACGATTGGAGATAAAAAATGAACAGCATTAACGACCAAGCCATCAAACAGCTTTTTACTGAGGCTCGCACCCACAGCTGCTGGCAAGATAAGGGCATTGCTGCCGACACATTGCGCCAGCTCTATGACTTAACCGTAATGGGCCCCACCAGCATGAATACACTACCGGCCCGGTTTGTATTCCTAACTACACCCTGCGCCAAACAAAAATTGTTGCCAGCCCTCGCTGAAGGCAATCACGAAAAGACACTCTCAGCACCTGTCACAGTCATCGTGGCTCATGACCCAAAGTTCTATACACACTTGCCCGAGTTATTTCCTCATATGCCTGGTGCGGATCAAATGTTTGCCAATAACGAGCCGCTATCCAGTGAAACAGCCTTTAGAAATGGCACGCTGCAAGGAGCCTGGTTGATTATGGCTGCACGCTCTCTAGGGCTGGACTGTGGACCCTTGTCAGGTTTCGACAATGCAACAGCCGATGAAATATTCTTTGAGAACAACGGCTGGCAATCTAATTTTTTGGTCAACATCGGTTACGGCGTGAAAGAAAACCTCCATGACAGAGGCAAGCGACTCAATTTTGAACAGGCTTGCATGCTGGTATAGCAAACTAAACCCTGGAAGGTAAAAACCATGCTCTCCTTTTGCCTTGCAAGGCCTTCATAATAATTTGGTCATTTTTGACCATATCAGACCATACTAAAGGAGGTTTACAGCGTTACTACGTGGTCTAACCGTTTCAGCTTTAACAGTGTGAGGGAGCCTTAACCTATGTCACTTGCCAGTATACGATCACAGATATGGAACACTACGCACAAGGATGAACACCTCTGTGTCGAACAACTACTGGCTGAAAATGACCCGTCATCAGACCAACAACAGCAAACTCTGGAGCTGGCCCGAGACCTGGTACTGGCTTGTCGTGAAGATCATCAGGGAAAGGGCACTCTTGACGCTTTTTTACAGGAATTCGGACTCTCCAATAAAGAAGGGGTAGCGCTCATGTGTCTGGCAGAGGCACTACTGCGAGTACCCGATGAAGCCACTGCCGAAAAACTCATTGCCGAAAAAATTCAGAGTGGCGACTGGGCAAGTCATCTGGGCCATTCAGACTCGCTATTCGTCAATGCCTCCATATGGGGGCTAATGCTGACCGGAGACATTCTTCCTCTTGATCCGGAAATCACAGGGAATATCACCGATAAGACCGATAGCTGGCTAAAAAAACTGGTGAATCGCCTCGGTGAGCCTGCGGCCAACAAGGCGGTCCTTCAGGCCATGCGCATCATAGGCAATCAGTACGTGATGGGCCGAAATATTAATGAAGCCCTGAAACGAGGAAGAGAGGAAGCCCCAAGGGGAGGCCCCTTTTCCTTCGACATGCTCGGCGAGGGGGCTAGAACCCATGCGGATGCCCGGCGTTATTTTGAGTCTTACGCCAATGCCATCGAAGACATTGGTAAGGCTATTGATCAAGACGGAAGCAGTAACGATGTCTACTTAGCCAACGGCATCTCTATCAAGCTTTCTGCCCTCTACCCCCGTTATGAATACGCTCAAAAAGCCGGAGTAATGGTCGAATTACTACCGCGTATTCGGGCGCTAGCACTGGCCGCCAAACAGTACAATATGGGACTCAGTATTGATGCTGAAGAAGCCCACCGTTTGGATCTGTCTCTGGATATTTTTGAGGCCTTGGCTAGAGACCCAGACTTATCCGATTGGCACGGTCTCGGTTTTGTATTGCAGGCCTATCAGAAGAGGGCGCCACTGGTTACCCAATGGCTGATCACCCTTGCAGAGGAAACCAGTCACCGCTTAATGGTGCGGCTGGTCAAGGGTGCTTACTGGGATGCCGAAATTAAATATGCTCAGGAGCAGGGCTTTCCTGATTACCCCGTATTCACTCGCAAAGTGCATACCGACCTTTGCTATGAACACTGCACCCAACTATTACTTGCCGCACCCCAAGCTATTTACCCGCAGTTTGCCACACACAATGCCCATACCCTGGCGATGGTACTGACGACTGCCGGAGACGCCAGTTTTGAATTTCAACGACTGCACGGTATGGGCCAGCTACTGTATCAACATCTCCACGAACACCTAAATCAACGGAGCACACAAGCTCCCTTGATCCGTATTTATGCTCCGGTTGGACAGCATCGTGAGCTATTGCCCTACCTGGTTCGACGACTATTGGAGAACGGCGCCAATAGCTCTTTCGTGAATCGAATACTCGACAAACAAATACCTGCTGATGAACTGGTACAAGACATTACACCCCAGATTACTGCCTCCAAACCCTACCGACACAGCAAAATACCCACGCCGCCCAAACTCTATATTGCCGCTGATGAAATGCGGAAAAACTCCCCGGGTATAGACCTGAATGATCCAATATCTGTCAAATTACTGTTGGATAAGATGGCAACAGCCATGGCCAAACAATACACCGCTGGCCCCATTATTGGCGGAGAACTGATCGCGGGAGAACTCGTAGAAGGGAAACCAATAGATGGGCAGCCGAAAACAAATGCCACCCCACACCCGATTCTGTCTCCAGCAAACCCCTGTGACATTGTGGGTTACTGCATCCATGCCCATGGAGAAGATATTGAATGTGCACTGTCCCTCGCCTCCTCTGCACAACCTGCCTGGAATGCCTGTGGCGGTCACGCCCGGGCAACTATTCTGGATCGAATGGCGGAGTTACTGGAACAACAACGACCGTCGCTGATGGGGCTGATCTGCAAAGAGGCAGGACGAACCATCCCCGATGCCTTATCCGAAGTCCGCGAGGCCATCGACTTCTGTCGTTACTATGCCCTGCAAGCCCGGTTACATTTTTCCGATGCGACGAACTTGCCGGGGCCGACCGGTGAAATTAATCAGCTGAGCCTCCACGGCCGTGGCGTGTTTCTTTGTATCAGTCCCTGGAATTTTCCACTGGCTATTTTTACCGGACAAATAGCTGCTGCCCTTGCTGCGGGAAATACCGTGATTGCCAAGCCTGCAGAATGCACGCCCCTAGTCGCAGCTCTCGCCGTACAACTCTTTCATCAAGCGGGGATACCACCCGATGTTTTACATTTAGTCCCAGGGGAGGGGGCCAAACTGGGCAAACGATTGTTGTCAGATCAAAGAATTTCAGGTGTGGCTTTTACCGGCTCCACAGAAACTGCCAAACTGATTCATCAAGAATTGGCCAACCGACCCGGTCCTATAGTGCCCCTAATTGCTGAAACCGGCGGGCAAAATGTAATGGTGGTCGATTCCACCGCACTACCTGAACAGGTAGTGGACGATGTTATCCATTCAGCATTCCTCAGTGCCGGGCAGCGATGTTCGGCCCTGCGTGTCTTGTTTCTACAGGAAGACGTAGCAAAGGATATTCTGCATACGCTGGTGGGTGCATTGGACACCTGTCAGATGGGCGACCCCTCAAAACTAGCCACTGACATCGGCCCGGTAATACATCAAGAAGCACAGAAAACCTTGATGGCACATATCGACAAATTGACCCAACACGGTCAATTAGTTACCCACTTAAATCCGCACTTGGCCACTCATTCAAATACTCGCCCAACCCAGACCGAAGAGCAGAAACAAGGGCATTTTGTTACACCCCATATTTTTGACATTGAATCTCTACAACAACTGCCCGATGAAATCTTTGGCCCCATTCTGCATGTGATTCGCTACAACGCTAATGAACTCGATGAGGTCATAAAACAAATTAACGACAGCCACTATGGATTAACGTTAGGGGTTCACAGTCGTATCCAGGCATTTGCAGATTACATTTTCAACCACACCCAAGTCGGCAACACTTACATCAACCGCAATATGGTGGGTGCCATGGTTGGCTCTAACCCCTTTGGCGGCTGCGGACTATCGGGTACTGGCCCAAAGGCCGGAGGCCCACACTACCTGTTTGGTTTTGCCACGGAAAAAACCCGCACAGAAAACATCACGGCCCGAGGTGGGAATACTGAACTGCTTAAATTAACTGACAAATAACCAAATGAAAGCTATTAAATATAATAGTTTTCTCAAATCGACATCACTCAACCCACCGTCTACCGGTTTCTACCAAAAATCATTCAACATGTCGTATGAGGGCACTATAGCTTCCAATAATAGTATCTCTCATGAACTGATCAATTGGCTGAAGAGGGGCGCCCAGCACCCACGAAGATAGGCTGACGTTTTTCACGCTTGGCATTGAGCCCTTCACGAAGATCCTCAGACTGGCGGCATTGCTGAATTAACGCCAATGCTTCTGACTCACACAGAGAACTCTCAGCCACCTGATCACAAATTTTCTTCATCGCCGTCACGGCAAGGGGGGCTAGCTTGCTGATGGTCTCAGCCAGTTGTTCTGTGGTTTCTATTAACTGGTGTGATTCCACCAAATGTGTCAAATAGCCTAGAGACAGTAGCGCTTTTGTATCCAATGTTTCTGCTGCTATAAGTAGCCGTTTAGCTGTATTAAGGCCCAAGCGTTGAACATACCGCTGGATACCATTTAGTGGATAACAAAGACCAAAACGAGCCGCTGGTACACGTATTGTCATGCCCTGTACCCCAATACGAAAATCGCAACATAAGCCAATT
>JBALVP010000088.1:0-6778 GCA_036961395.1 Porticoccus sp. | reverse complement strand
ACGGGGGCAGAAGAAGTGTCCGCTGAAGGCTCTGTTTACCGCTACCGGCTTGAAATTCAGGAAAACGGCAACCCCCTTGATCTGTGTGGTGAAATTGCCAATCTCATTATTAGCTCAGGCGCCACGCTCTACGCTATAGACCGGGAACACAGGGACTTGGAAGCTCTCTTTAGAGAGGTCAATGAAATCCCTACAGAAACAGACACAGCGGAGGTTAAAAATGCAGCCTAATGCCAAACCTCTACCAATGATTCGCCGTATCGCCGCGAAAGAAGTGACTCTGTTCTTTGCATCACCCATCGCCTATCTATTCCTGGCGACATTTGCGGCAACCTCTCTCTTTATCTTTTTTTGGGGAGAGTCTTACTTCTCGCGGAACATTGCTGATATTCGCCCACTGTTTGAGTGGATGCCTATCCTACTGATCTTTCTGACCAGTACATTAACCATGCGCCTTTGGAGTGAAGAGCGTCGTACTGGCACTTTGGAACATATCCTTACCCAACCACTGCCTCTATGGCATTTTGTTGTGGGTAAATTTATGGGCTGTTTGGTGTTATTGACCATTGCCTTAATTATTACACTTCCTTTGCCCATCACCGTTTCACAGATGGGCGACCTCGATTGGGGGCCTATATGGGCGGGTTACCTCGCTACATTTCTCCTAGGTGCTGCCTACCTGTCTATCGGGTTATATATTTCTGCTCGTAGTGACAATCAAATTGTCAGTTTAATTTCTGCCGTTGCTTTATCGGGCCTGTTTTATCTTGTCGGTACCACCACTATTACGGATTTTTTCGGTAACCAGGCAGGCGAATGGTTCAGGTTGGTAGGCACTGGAGCCCGGTTTGACTCAATAACCCGCGGGGTTATTGATCTCAGGGATCTCTATTATTACCTCAGTATTATTATTGTGTTCCTATCCCTGAACATATTTACGCTGGAAAAAGAGCGTTGGGCTGAGAAGACGTCTACACCACGACATCGGGCATGGCGCACCGTAACAGCACTGGCACTCATCAATGCGATTGGCGTTAACCTATGGCTTGGCCAAGTCACCTACCTTCGCCTGGATACCACGAAGGGCAATCAATACTCTATTTCTGATGCAACCCGTGACTACCTCAGCCAACTACAGGAACCCATGTTAATTCGGGGTTATTTCAGCAGCAAAACCCACCCCATGCTGTCACCTCTTGTTCCGCAAATAAAAGACTTAATTCGCGAATATGAAATTGCCAGCCGTGGAAAAGTGCGGATTGAATTTATAGACCCTGCGATCAATGCAGAACTGGAAGAAGAAGCCAACCAAAAGTACGGCATTAAGCCTGTTCCTCTACAGGTAGCTGACCGCTATCAATCTGCCATTGTGAACTCCTACTTCAACATTATGATTAAATATGGTGATGAATTTGAGGTGTTGGGCTTTAAAGACTTAATCGAAATGAAGGCCCAAGGTGATAAAAACTTTGATATCCGTCTTCGCAACCCAGAATACGATCTGACACGTAGTATCAAGAAGGTCTTAAACAGTTACCGCAGTGGTGGAAATCTGTTTGACTCGATTAAAGGCGACCTGACCTTCAACGCCTACATCTCCGCCAATGCCATGTTACCGGATGACCTCCTGGCCCATAAAAAAGACGTCATGGAAGTTGCCAGTGCATTAAGCGAAGAAGCCAATGGTCGACTTAAGGTCAACATCATTGACCCCTATGCCGGCAACAGTGAAGTGGCCAAAAAACTGACCCATGAATATGGCCTTGAGCCGATGTCTACCACCGGCAGATTTGGCCGTGATTTCTTCTATTTCCACCTTATTTTGGAAAATGCTGACACCGTTATTCAGGTCCCTTTAGAAGATAAAACCAAGCTTGGCTTCGAGCGTAACATCAAAGCTGCTGTTAAACGCTTTGGTAAAGGATTTATTAAAACTGTTGGTATCGTCAGACCAAAAGATGACCCCAAACTTCAACAGATCGGGGTTTCTGTTCCACAGTTTACCCAGCTGGCAGCATATCTCGGCACTGACCTAAACGTTCGGGATGAAGACCTTAGTGATGGTAGCGTATCTGGTGAGATGGATATTCTGCTTATCGCAGCACCCAATGCCATGGGCGCCAAAGAGGTATTTGCCATTGATCAATTCCTGATGAAGGGCGGCTCTGTGGTTGCGATGGCCTCACCTTACACAATGACTGTCAGCCAAGGCGGACTGGGGTTGGCGCAGCTCGAGGGTGAATTTAAAGACTGGCTCCGACATCACGGACTAAACATGAAAGATAAGCTTGTACTGGACATGCAAAACAAAGCAGTCCCATTACCCGTGATGCGAACCTCTGGCGGCAACCAGGTACAGGAAGTTCGGATGATTGAATACCCCTATTTCTCAGACATCAGAGACAATGGGCTTAATCAAGAAAATCCAATTACAGCGAATCTGTCCCAAGTCACCATGGCCTGGAGCTCCCCCATCACTATCGACCAAGAAAAACAAAAGAACCATAAAGTGATTGAACTCTTGCACAGCTCAGAAGAATCCTGGCTTTCCGACAACACCCTGATCATGCCGGAAATTAATGAGCAGGGGATGACCCCATTTAAACGTGAAGGAGAGCTAAGCCAACACCTTCTGGGCGTTATTAGTCAGGGTGAGTTCAGCTCCTATTTCGCGGGTAAGCCATCGCCATTGTCAGAAGGGTACGATTTACACCCCAACTCATTGGTTGGCAAAAAAGCACCTGAAACACAGGAGGATGAGGCTAGCTCTGTTACCGACACGGTGTTTAATGTCATAGAGAAATCGCCTGCATCTGCTCGAATTGTTCTGTTTAGCTCGAACGATTTCTTGCGTGACCAAGTATTAACGATTGCTAACTCAGCTGTTGGCAGCGAATACCTGAGCAGCCTTGAGCTTATTGCCAACGCGGTGGATTGGTCTTTGGAAGACTTGGGTCTACTCAGCATACGTTCTCGTGGGCATTTCAATCGCACCCTCCCCCCCATGGAACATGATACCCAGTTATTCTGGGAATACCTGAACTATGGGCTAGTGATTGCAGCACTGGTCATCATCGCGTTGATTCGAAGAAGGCGTTATAAGTCTCGCCAACGACGTTATCTAACTCAACTGGCTAATTAAGGGAGGGCACATAATGAAAAAGCTAACATTTTGGCTGACAAGCCTATTGCTCATTCAACTCTTACTAGCTGCAGCACTGCTATGGAACAGCCAAAGAGAAGCGCGACTAAACCAACCAAAACCATTGCTCAGTATCGATTGGCAAGCTGTTGACAGTGTATCCATTGAGGATAAAACCAATGGCGTCTATATCACCAAGTCAGAAGAACAATGGATACTGTCCCAAAAACAACTACCTGCCAGTAATGATAAGGTCAATGAGCTGCTTGGGAATTTAGAGAAACTACATACTGGCTGGCCTGTGGCGACAACAAGTAAGAGCCACAAACGATTTGATGTGGCAGAAGATGAGTTTATCCGACGTGTACAGCTATACAGCGACGGTGAGGCTCTGGGTGAATTGTTTTTTGGTAGTGCTCCTGGCCTACGTCAGTCCCATGTTCGCAGAAAAGGTGACGATTCTATTTATACCGTTGATATCGACACTCTCGATATGCTGCCAAGCAGTAGACCTTGGTTTGATACTGAACTCTTAGCCGTTAAAGATGCTCGGACAATTAAAGGGCCTGACTACAACATTAAGAAAGTAGGAACCATCTGGGCCTTTAATCGCGCTGGGCCCTCCATTTTTCGTGGCAATACCAAACAGGGAAAGCTCAATCAGGAAAATGTTGAGCGGTTAGATAAAGCGCTTGCTGATCTAGCCATTCAACGGACAGCTGAAAAATTCCAGCCTGATTATCAATCAGCAGAGACAGTAGACATGAAGTTAGAGGTCACTGATGCAAAAAACAGCTGGACCTACCACTTTGTCAGGGACGAAGGCCGACACTACGTACGCCGCTCCGACAGAGATCTGTTTTTCGCGATGAGAAAAACTGTTTTTGACTCGATTGCCAGTATTAGGCAGGTTGATCTCATTTTTGATAAAACTGAGCCCTCAACGACCCTCACCGAGGAGCTTATTAAAGAAGCGGTAACAGAATAAATCGTCAACCGTTATGTATCAGCGTCTCTAAGAACCAAATACTAAAAAGCCCAGCAACATTCGTTGTTGGGCTTTTTTCATACCAAGATTTTTAGACGACTCAGGTATTTTGGGATAGAAATAGTCGCTCAAAATTATTGGTGGTAACCTCGGCGACCTCCTCAAAAGAAATACCCTTGATCTCGGCCACAGCTTTCGCCACTTCTACGACATATTGAGGTTCATTCTGCTTACCCCTGTGAGGCATAGGAGTAAGCCAAGGAGCATCCGTTTCTACCAACATACGCTCCAGCGGTACCTTTTTGACCACCTCACGTAATGCTGAAGCATTGCGAAACGTAATAATTCCTGAGAAGGAAAGGTAGAAATTGAGATCCATGACATCCTGTGCCATTTCCCAGGATTCAGTAAAACAGTGGATCACCCCAGAAGCTTGTGTATCGGCATGATTCTTTAAAGTTGATAGGGTTTCCTCACGGGCATCACGGGTGTGAACAATGACGGGCTTTCTCAATTGGCTGGCAGCTTTCAGGTGGCGAATAAAGCTTTCTTGCTGCCAATCGGCAGAGTCCGAACCATAGTAGTTATCCAACCCTGTTTCACCAATGGCGACAACCCATGGTTGGCTGCCCAGTTCAACAAGCTCATCAACTTCAGGAATAGCGGGGCGAGACTTTTGTAATGGGTGAACCCCTACAGAAATCCGTACGCTGGAATGCTCAGCAGCCAGTTCGATCAATTTTTTTGATGATTTCAGATCCACGCCCACACTTAAAAAACGGCCCACACCTCTATTGCGGGCAGCTTGCAACAAATCTGTCAGAGATTGCTGATAATCAGCCAAGTCAAGATGATCTAGATGGCAATGGGAGTCCACCAACACAGTCGGGCATTCCTTATTTGGCATAGAGTGAGTACTAAAAGGTTACTGACAGAAGCATAGAAAAAGAGGTTTGGACTAGTTACATCGTGTTAGTGGGCTTATCGGATTCCACCAATCCGGCCAGATAAGTTTCAAGCTTACCCTGTATTTCAGCATGCTTTTCACTAAGTTGGATACCAACGCCCTCGCGACGGTTACCTCCGGCCCCCTTCGGGGTTATCCAGACAACCTTGCCAGTAAGAGGAATACGTTCTGGCTCACCCATCAAATCAAGCAGGATAAAGACTTCATCACCCAACATGTAGGCTTTACGTGTGGCAATGAATAACCCACCATTATGAACAAATGGCATGTAAATGGCGTAAAGAGCGTGCTGATCCTTAACAGTAAGGTTCAAAATCCCATTTCTAACGCCGCCGCCAAATGCATCCATATTCATATGTAATCCAATCTATTAATGCGTAGTGTACTATAGCAAAGCCCGCATCATCCAGCGCATAACGGTTACTAACTACAGAACACCCCTTCTGCCGAACAACACAAAAATCACCTCTTTACAAAAAGGAGCTGCCAGTTGAGCAGCAACTCCTCCCATAACAACTGTATATTTGGGTTAGCCGAACTCTGAAGCAGTTTTTTTGCCTGAATCAAACGATCAATATATCGAAACATCAAACGCGACGAGATAGTGCCCTGATCTGACCGTATATCAGAGGACACACGGCCATACAGCCAATCTACAGTTACTGCAGGGTCATTAGCGACCGATTTTTTTTCGACCAATGTTTCTGCAACTAACAGTGGCGTTGCACGATGTGCCGCCAAATCATCCAGCATCCCTTCAAATACACGGCGCCGTTCCAGCAAGTCCGTTTCGATCAACTGTAGCGCTAGCAACGGGCGCCCTTCAGCAAAGCCCAGTAATTGTTCTATATCTTGATCTTGCCCTACCACCTGAGATAACCAAGGTCCTGATTGAGTGGTGGTCGGTACAGGGAATTTAACCATACGACACCGACTTTTTACCGTTGCTGACAACCGGGCAGGTTCATGGCAAACCAACAACAACAATGTATTTGGACCGGGCTCTTCAAGGTTTTTTAACAAGGCGTTTGATGCATTCTGATTCATAGCCTCTGCAGGATAAATGACAGCCACCTTCCACCCTCCCTGCTGGGAGGTTTTGCTGGCAAATTCACCCAGCGCGCGAATGTTATCTATACGTATGGCCTTACCCTCGTCCTCAGGTAAAACCTTCAACAAATCGGGATGATTATTAGTAGCAACTAAGTGACATTGCTTACAGCGACCGCATGCATACCCATCCACAGGGGATTCACAAAGCATCCTCTGAGCCAATGTCAGAGCAAACTGGTTCTTACCTGTGTGCTTGGGCCCACTAAGAATTAACGCATGGGGTATCCGCTGTTGTTCTACTTGAGCTATCAGCTTTATCCACTGTGCCTCCTGCCAGGGATAATGCATCGCTGCAGCCGGGGTCAGCTGTTCACTCACGAATCTTGCCCCAAGAAATGTTCAAGCACTGCACCAATATCAGCCTGAACTCTATCCAACGATTGAGACGCATCAATGACCTGATATCGATGGGGTTCAGCCTTTACCCGAGCAAGGTAACACGCTCTCACTCGATCAAAAAAAGCGATTTTTTCTTGTTCGAACCGGTCAGGCGCACTACGGTTTTTGGCTCGGGCAAGCCCAATATCTACCGGGATATCCAACACCAACGTCAGATCAGGACGCAGCC
>JBALVP010000087.1:0-6801 GCA_036961395.1 Porticoccus sp. | reverse complement strand
CTGCTCGGTAAAGCTACTGATCTTGAAGCCAGTATGGAAGCTCACCTGCTGTGCAGTATTCTGCTGGACAACAGTGCTTCGCCGTTACAGAAGGCGCTGGAGACAACCAATTTGGGGACTTCTCCCTCACCGCTGTGTGGCCTAGACGATTCCCAGCGGGAACTGTGCTTTGTCTGCGGTATTGAAGGCAGTGAAGCCGATCGTGCAGAAGATCTTGAACAAATGGTGCTAGCGGTACTGCAAGATGTGGCCGATAACGGTATCCCCCAAGAGCAGGTAGAAGCCTCACTACACCAATTAGAGCTACAGCAGCGAGAAATTGGCGGTGATGGCTACCCCTATGGCTTACAGTTAATTCTAACGGCCCTCACCAGCGCCACTCACCGGGGTGACTCTATTGCGTTGCTGAATCTGGACCCGGTATTGGAGAAGCTTCGCGCCAATATTCAGGACCCGAATTATATTAAACAGCTAGCCCGTGACCTACTGCTGGATAACCCCCACAGAGTCCGGCTCACCATGACACCGGATGCTGAGCTGTCCGCTCAAAAGGATGATGCAGAAACAGAACGATTAGCGGCAATGAAAGACAGCCTAAATGAGGAAGAGAAACAAGCGGTCATTGATAAAGCCAGCATACTGAACGAACGTCAGCAACAGAAAGATGATGAGTCAATATTGCCCAAGGTAGGACTCGAAGATATCCCCCTGGAAATGGCTTATGTGGCCGCCTCAGACAAACGTGAAAGCCCGCTTCCGCTGACCAGTTATAGTGCAGGAACCAATGGGCTGGTGTATCAGCAAGTCATTCTGCCGTTGCCCGCATTAACCGAGCAGCAGTTAAGCCTACTTCCGGTTTACGGTAATTGTCTGACTGAACTGGGTGTTGACCAAAAAGATTATCTAGCGACACAGCTCTGGCAGTCTCAAATCTGTGGCGGTATCAGTGCCTATGCCAGTGCCAGAGGTAAGCCAGACGACGAACAATCGCTCTCTGGCCACCTGACACTGTCAGCCAAGGGCCTAGCTCGCAATCAATCTGCAATGACCGAGCTGATGCAAGGGACGCTGGAACAGGTGCGTTTTGATGAACTACCCCGTATTCGTGAATTAATAGCCCAAACCCGTGCCCGCCGTGAAGCCAGCGTAACAGGCAGCGGCCACAGCTTAGCAATGACTGCGGCCTCCAGCGGCACCAGCCCAGGGGCAAAACTTTCCCATCAATGGGGTGGTCTGGAAGGTATTCGGCAGATCAAACAGTTGGATACTGGACTGGACAATGATGGTGAACTGGCAAATCTGGCAGAACAACTGACAGAGATCCACCAGCTGGTATTAACCGCTCCCCGCAAGTTTTTGGTCGTGGGTGAAACCGATAAATTTGCAGACTATCACCAGGCAATTCATCAACATTTTACTCAGAAAGCTAACCCTGTATTTACCGCCTTTGGCCAACCAGCGTCACATCAAAAAATCGCCGAATTATGGAAAACCAGCACTCAGGTTAATTTCTGTGCGAAGTCCTACCCCACAGTCCCAATGGCCCACCCCGATGCGGCGGCTCTGACGGTGCTGGGCGGGTTCCTGCGCAATGGCTATCTACATCGAGCCATCCGTGAACAAGGTGGTGCCTACGGTGGCGGTGCGGGACAGGATAGCAATATTGCGGCCTTCCGGTTCTTCTCCTACCGAGACCCCCGTATTGACGGCACACTAAACGATTTTGATCAGTCGCTCACCTGGCTTCAGAATGAGAAACATGAGTGGTCTCAGGTCGAACAGGCCATTCTTGGTGTGATCAGCTCCATTGATAAACCCGGCTCACCTGCCGGTGAAGCCAAGCAAACCTTCCACACCGAGCTTTATGGTCGTACACGTGAAGTGCGAGAATTGTTCCGAAACCAAGTGAAGACTGTCACGCTGGCAGACTTGCAGCGGGTTGCCGCCACGTATCTGGTCGAAGATAAAGCCAGTACAGCGGTGATTACAAACCCAGACAATGCTGCAGTAGCAGAGTCGCTGAAGCTAATCTCAGTGAATTTATAGGGCACTGAAGAAATTACGCAGGAATATTTCACTGATGTTTAAAACCACAATTGAGCCCCGTTTTTCAGAAACCGATGCTCTTGGGCATATCAATCACACAGTGTTTCCCATTTGGTTTAATTTCGCACGGAAGGATCTTTATAAACGGGTACACCCAAGCCTGTCCCTTGATGACTGGCCCATGACAATAGGTCATTTTAATATAGATATTTTTCACCAGACACACTACAGCAGCGAAGTGACAATCAACACGGGTATCACCAAAATTGGTACAAAATCATTTACTGTGGTGCATGAGGCTTGGCAGAAGGGAGTAATGGTCGCTCGCGGTGAGACGGTGCTGGTCTGGTTTGACTACAAAGAGCAGGCAAGCTGTGTCATACCCGAGAATATTCGGACATTGCTAGCGGAGCATTAAGTGAAAAAACTCAACCTGCGATCAAACTACAAATGAATAACAACCGGGATAACATTTACGCCACACCACAGCTGGACATCGCCGGATTCCGGTTTGACCAGACTGTGGCTTCGGTGTTTCCCGATATGATCAAACGCTCGGTACCCGGTTACGAAACTATTATCGCCATGACCGGCACGTTGGCGGAGCGATATGTACAACCCAACAGTCGTTGCTACGATTTGGGCTGTTCTCTAGGTGCTTCCACTATCGCTATGCGTCACCATATTCCGCACAAAAGCGGTGAAGTTCACGGTGAAAGCACCTGTGAAATAGTAGCTGTAGATAACAGCGAGGATATGCTGAGTCAGTGCAGAGAGGTATTGCGCGAAGATGATACCAACAGTCCTATAGAGCTTGCTCCTGTGAACTTGGTCTGCGGCAATATTCAGGATATTCCGATCACCAATGCCAGCATGGTGGTACTGAACTTCACTTTGCAATTTATCCCCATGGAACAACGAGCTGAGCTCTTACAACGTATCGCCGACGGTTTATTGCCCGGTGGCATACTGGTACTTTCTGAGAAAGTAGCCTTCGAAGACCCGCAACATCAGGAGTTAATGATTGAGCTGCATCACAACTTTAAGCGAGCCAATGGTTACAGTGACTTAGAAATTAGTCAGAAACGGTCGGCATTAGATGATGTGCTGATGCCTGAAACACTGGAAACCCATCGAACCCGACTACGTAAAGCGGGATTCAGCAGTGTGGATGTATGGTTCCAGTGTTTTAACTTTGCTTCACTGATTGCACTTAAATAGATCGCACAAAATGCCCTCAACTGAAACACCACTTATCAATTTCTCCTACCTGCTAACGGCCATTGCTGATGGCCCTCTAGAGGCTTGGGCAAAGGTACTCCCTGATCAGCTTGAACAAGTCATGTCCGTTGAACGCTGGGGTGATATGCCCGACTGGCAATCGGCGCTGAACAGTCTTCCACAGATTGAACCCTCTCAAATAAACCTGAAAGATGGCATGACGGTGGGACAACCTGGTGATTGTGATGACCAGACACGGGAACAATTAAAAGAAACACTGATGGGCTTACACCCCTGGCGCAAAGGCCCTTACAATTTATTTGGTCTGCACATTGATACTGAATGGCGTTCGGACTGGAAGTGGGATCGGGTCTTACCGCACTTGGCACCACTAAAAGATCGACTCATTCTGGATGTGGGTTGTGGCAATGGTTATCACTGCTGGCGGATGCTGGGAGAAGGCGCCAACCGGGTAATTGGCATTGATCCCTCCAATAAGTTTGTCCATCAATTCTATGCGATTAAACACTATGCAAAAGAAGCGTCTGTCGATGCACTACCTATCGATGTTTTACCTCTTGGCATAGAACAGTTACCACCCGAATTAAAAGCCTTTGATACCGTATTTTCGATGGGGGTTCTCTATCACCGCCGCTCTCCCATGGATCACCTGCGTGAACTGAAAGATTGCCTCCTCCCCGGTGGGCAGCTGGTTCTGGAAACATTAGTCATTGAAAACGACTCTATTGAAAACAGCCTAGGCGACGTACTGGTACCGGAAGGACGCTATGCAAAAATGCGTAATGTTTGGTTCCTACCCAGTGTTGAGACGCTGCTTTCCTGGATGAGAAAGTGTGGATTGAAAAACCCTCGGGTAGTGGATATCTCTAAAACCAGTTTCGAAGAACAACGATCAACGGAATGGATGCACTTTGATTCACTGCCAGACTTTTTAGACCCGAATGATGACTCGCTGACTGCTGAAGGGCACCCTGCTCCGATTAGAGCGGTGTTTGTAGCTGAGGTATAGCGACGCTTTAGTCACGCCCCTATTAGTCATCCAGTTCAATAAGAGGTGTATCCAGCCCAAATTCAGCATGAATTTGAGCACACCAGAGGTTGAGTCGCCCTGAAGACAGCTCTGGTTGCTGGTCTTCATCTAGCGCCAACCCCATGAATAGCTTCTTTCCTGCTACTTCAGTCCCTAATGTAATTTCTGCTTTTGACGCATCGTAGTCATACCCTTCTGTGGGCCAATAACCAATGATTTTATCCGTCGTTTTGATGACCACATCGTGTAGCATGCCCATGGCATCTAGAAAAAAATCACCATAGCCAAACTGATCACCCAGCCCGACAAATGCTACGGTTTTACCGGAGAAGTCGATAGCTTCGACATCATCCCAGAAGTCTTCCCAATCTGACTGGATTTGACCAAAATCCCAAGTGGGGATACCAAGAATCAGTTTGTCGTAATCGAGAAACTCAAGCTGAGTGACATCACCTATATCGTGAATATTCACTACATCTTCACCCAACCGCTTAGCAATGCGATAGGCAATGGATTCTGTGTTTCCTTCATCACTACCAAAGAACAAACCAATCTTCGCCACTATCGCCTCGAACGCTTAAAACGGATGAATATCTACTGCTAAAAAAGGTACTACGAAAAGAAGTACTGCTAAAAACAGCAGCGCGGATTCTCCCAGTTCTTCTGTCATGCTGCAATATTCAGCCGTTTAAAAACTGATCCGGTGCAACAAAAAGTACGTGGAGTAAACAATGTTTGGTTTTTTACGAACGGCTAGAAAAACCGGCTGACTTGTAACTGGATATAGTCGTCTTGGCTCAAGGAATACGAGGGCTCATCTGACTCAGCATTGGTGATAGCACGAACCCGCAGCTCAACGACTACGTTATCTCCAAAACGCCGCTCTGCCTCGATATTAAAAAATGTTTCCGAGGTGTCTTTATCGACCACCACACCCGCCAGCAACGCTGTATCCTGAGTGTCGTTCAATGTCCATCTACCACCAACAAAAAGGTCATTATCGGCAATGGTGATGGGTTCTGTTGATGAACGATCATCATATTGATACTCCATCAAAAACCCTATATCTGCATCACTCTCATACACTTGGTAGAACGTATATTCGAAACCACCAACCGTTGCCATAAACGTCTCGTCATAGCCATCTCGGACAATGGATTCCAACTTCCAAAGCCAGGCATCCGTGGTGTACTGCACATCAACACCCAGTTGATCTATTTGGTCGTAGAAGGGCGTCAGTCGTTGACCATTGGACGAAATCTGTAGTCGTGGCTCACGACTAGTGCCTCGAAAATAATGAACACCCACATCCACATCACCGAAGTAGTGGCTATATCGCAGGGCCAAGTCCATATGCTTTTCCTCAGCACCGGACTCATACTCTGCATCGTCCCAATCTACAGTTAAGGGACTACGAAAGCGGCCATCTTGACCGGGGAAAGTACGCTCACGGAAATAGGGTAACAAATAGATATTCAGTAAACCCCAATCCTGTTGTATGGCGAGGTTAACCATCGGCTGGCCCAGCTTATCTTCCTGATCGATGTCTTCTACAAGATCTGTCTGATTAATAATATCAACAAGATGCACTGATTCTGTTACACCCCAGAAAACCTTGTTGATGCCCACAAGCAATTCGAAATCTATATCTTCATAGGCCGATCCTTCGTAGGCCCAATAAGCCTCACGCAAATCTATATGGGTTCTTTCGTCATCATTTTCATCCCAGCGGGCAAAGGGAATAAAGGATGCTCGCTGATCGCCCTCCTCACTTCGCCAGCGCACTTCCCATTCGCCAGAGACAGAAACCTCCGCATCACTGCTATTTTGTTCTGGCCAGAGCGCATCCTGAGAAAACCCTCGCAGCTGTAGTGCGGTATTACCGGATAAATCCCACTCAGAGTCGCTAGCCATTGCCATTCCACCGCTGATTGGAAACACAACCAAACCAAGTAGCCACTGACGAAAAATGCCTTTCACTATGCCTACCTCAGACGGGATAACCGGCCCTTAACAAAATCGTTATCGGTTAAGCCAACACCAAATTTATATTCGCCGTAGACCAGATCTGTGCTCTTGTTTGTTTGCATATTCTTCATCACCAAGCGATGAGATCGCCAATAGGCATCAGCATATTGGCGATAGTCCTCGAACTTCAATTCTTTGAGTAAACTGCCACGACGGTCATAGAACTCTATTTTACGGATTTGATAGTCGGTGGTATCCACCCATGCAATCTGCTTAGTGTAACCAGAGTTTTCATAGCGAGGGATACGTTCAACTACATCACACTTCAAATCACCGCAGGCCTCTTCTTTTAAATAGGTATAGGTGAATTTATTCAACTCACTCGCAGTAAAATCTTCAAAAGCAAATTCAGACCCCACAAAAGGTCCAGATTTATTTCTTGATGAGATTCTTTTTACCCGTTTTAACGCAGGCAGATAAAGCCACTGGTCATCTGGGTCGAGCATTTTGGCGTG
>JBALVP010000086.1:0-6856 GCA_036961395.1 Porticoccus sp. | reverse complement strand
CCCTTTTCACGACGATAGAAGTCGACCAGACCACTGCCTTCAATTGCATGATCAACCTGCTCGTGTAGGGGTAAACCTGTGCTGTCCTGATCTAGCTGATTAATCAATGAGATAAAACCCTGCACCGCGCTACTGGCTCGCCCCGAAAGTTCACCGTTGGCAACCGCCTTTTCCACAGCACTCCACATGGACATACCTTCATCACGAGCAAACTGCCGCAAAACCTGTATGGTTTTGTCCCCAATACCCCGTGTGGGTGTATTCACCACCCGTTCAAATGCCGCATCATCATTTCGATTAATGATTAATCGCAGATAGGCGAGGGCGTTGCGAATTTCCTGACGCTCGTAGAATTTCTGGCCACCGTAGATTCGATAGGGCATCTGGGCGCGTAATAGCGCGTCCTCTAATACCCGCGATTGAGCATTGGAGCGATAAAGAATCGCGGATTCGCTGCGTAAGTTGCCATCCTTTACCCAGTCGTTAAGGCGGTCGGCAATAAAGCGTGCTTCATCGTGCTCATTAAAGGCCGAGTAAAGTGAAATCAGCTCACCCTCGGAATCCTCTGTCCAAAGGTTTTTGCCCAACCTGTCGGTATTGCGAGAAATAACCGCATTGGCCGCCTCAAGAATATTTTTAGTAGAGCGGTAGTTTTGCTCCAGTCTCACAGTGGCAGTATCTGGATAATCACGATTGAAATTGAGAATATTCTCTACCTTGGCACCACGCCAACCATAGATGGATTGGTCATCATCACCCACAGCAGTGATGCGAATATTTTGACCGGCCAATACTCTCAGCCATGCATATTGAATGGCGTTGGTGTCCTGAAATTCATCCACCAAAATTTGGCCAAAGCGTTGCTGATAATGGGCCAGTAATTCAGGATTGTTGAGCCAGAGCTCATGGGCACGCAGCAGCAGCTCACCAAAGTCCACCATACCACCACGCTCACAGGCCTCTTCATAGCTGGCGTAAATCTGCAACATGGTGCGTTGATAGGGGTCCTGTGCAGGTTGTAAATGCTTGGAGCGCAGCCCTTCATCTTTCTGGCTGTTAATAAATGACTGCGCTTGGCGATAGGGCCAACGACTGTCATCAATACCCAGCGCTTGGTAAACGCGCTTAACCAGCCGCAGCTGATCATCGCTATCCAGTATCTGGAAGTTCTCTGGTAAACCCGCATCTTGCCAATGCATCTTTAGTAATCGATGCGCCAAGCCATGAAAGGTACCCACCCACATACCCTGGGACGAATAGCCGAGCATGTCATCTAGGCGACCACGCATTTCCTTGGCAGCTTTATTGGTAAAGGTAACGGCCAGCACTCCGTAAGGCGACAGCTGTTCCACCTGGATTAACCAGGCAATTCGATGAACCAATACACGAGTTTTACCACTACCGGCACCCGCAAGCACCAATAAATGGTTATCGGTATTGGAGACGGCTTCGCGTTGTGCGGGGTTGAGAGGGTCGAGAATTGCTGTGACATCCATGGAGCGGAATTCTAGCAGAACCGGCACCCCAAAGGGTGGCTGTGCCTGTTTATTCGATCATTTTCAATATTTCTCAAATTACAAGAATTCCATTTTTTTGTAAATTATTTACAATGGACGCTTCACACAAGGAAACACGCCATGAAGCCGGCAGAGCTCACACTATCGATCAGTAATAACCTGCACAATATGCGGAAATCCGAGCGTAAAGTGGCAGAATTTATTCTGGCCAACCTCACTGAAGTTATTCGGATGAGAATTGTCGATTTGGCAGAATCTGCCGAGGTCAGTGAACCCACGGTGGTGCGTTTTTGTCGCGCGGTGGGGTGTGATGGTTTTCAGGATTTCAAATTAGCCCTGGCCCAGCAGTTAGCGTCTAGCCCCAGTTACGGTCAAATAGCCGTAACGGATAAAGACTCTGTGTCTGAATACACCTTCAAGGTGTTCGACTCTACTGTGGATACCCTGCTAAAAGTCCGGGATTCACTTGATCTGGACATGCTGGATCGTGCAGTCCAAGCCATTTGTGCTGCCAATCGGGTAGAGTTCTACGGCTTCGGTGCCTCTGCCGCTGTGGCCTTTGATGCCCAACACAAATTTTTCCGCTTACAGGTATCGGCGGCAGCCTACTCGGACCCCCACCTACAAAATATGTCGGCAACCTCTCTGGCACCTGGCGATGTGGTTATTGCCATCTCTCAATCCGGGCGCACCACCACCCTGATCAATGCCATTGAACGGGTAAAAAGCCGAGGTGCTATTGTCATTGGCATCGCCCCTTCAGGCACCCCTGTGGCAGAAGCAGCCACTATCCCACTCACCATCGATGCCAAGGAAGATATTCAGATATACACGCCTCTCTCTTCCCGCATTGCACACTTGGTGGTGATTGATGTTCTGGCCATTGGGGTTGCCAAGCACAAGGGTGGCCAGCTTCAGGAGCACTTGCTTGATCTCCAGAACGGCCTGGAAGCTTTACGTTCCCCCCTTAAAAAGACCTCGTAAGCTCTAGCCTTAATGTGAATTAGGCTCGATTTTCTACAAGTTCAATTGGCTGATACCTCCATATCCATCTGTTTTGGAGAAGGTAAATCCAGGGTTTCGATCAGTGCAATAAATTCTTCTTTATTCGCAGCCTGTAAGCGCGGATGGTTCGCCTTTGATATTTAGGGCGATAAAATTACTAACGGTGGGGCGCCCGACTCTATTCGGCTGTTGAGGTCTTGCCAAGTTTTAAGTGTATCTGCCTTACCCACTTTTTCCTGCTTGCTGCGGGTTTTTGCTAACCACAGGTCCTTACCGTTAAAACTATACACCGGCATCAGATCCATACGATCTGTAGCTGGCTGAATGCCGGGTTGGAGGTTGTCGAGGATCAGTGGTATCGAATCAGATTTTGGGTAATAGGCCAGTACCATGTGAGCCTTATTCAGCGTCAATGCTTTAACATAGGTTAGCCGCATCTTTTCCATCTCTACACCCATCTTCTTCAAGGTGAAGTATTTTGCAACACTAAAATCCTCACAATCACCCGCATCCATAATCAAGAATTCCAGTGGCGTCGCCCAGTAATCCTCCTGCTGCCATATCTCTTTGTCGTCCACAAAACGAGCGCCATTAAAGAAGTCATTAACCTGCTTTAGTCTATCTCGCTCAACTGGCGAGCTGGGGGATTTGATCATTTGCTGCCAATGTCGAACTCTTGCCTCAGCCAAAGGACCATAGCGTTTACCAATTTCAATTATTTCTGCCTCACTCATCGTTCCCGCAGTCTGGGTAACAGACGGTTTTGGAGGGGTGCTGACAGGGGCTGGCTGGCTGGAACAACCACAGATGAAAAGCACTAGCAAAGACAAGATTAATAGAAGTGAGCGCTCACTTACAATGTGTTCGGCCATTGTTATTCTACAGTAACCGACTTCGCCAAGTTGCGCGGCTGATCCACATCTGTGCCCTTAAGAACAGCCACATGATAGGACAGTAATTGCAGTGGCAAAGTATAGATTATCGCCTCCAGACTATCTGGGACATGGGGGATATTCATCACTGTTACACCGGCCTCGTTTTCAAACCCGGCGGCTTTATCTGCAAAAACAAACAACTGCCCACCACGAGCTTTAACCTCGTGAAGATTCGATTTTAGCTTTTCAAGAAGCTCGTTGTTTGGTGCTACAGCAACCACCGGCATATCGCTGTCCACTAGAGCGAGGGGACCATGCTTTAGTTCGCCGGAAGGGTACGCTTCTGCATGAATATAAGAAATTTCCTTGAGTTTAAGTGCACCCTCCAGAGATACCGGATACTGCACACCGCGACCTAAAAATAATGCATGGTGTTTATCGGCAAAGCACTTAAAGGTTTTTTCAATTTCATCATCCAGAGCCAGCGTTTGACGACACAGTTCCGGTAATTGATGCAGGGCTGTGACCAGCGCATGTTCCTTTTCCTCATCAAGACCATGACTGCGACCCAATCCAATACAAAGTAACTGTAATGCCACTAGCTGAGTGGTAAATGCCTTGGTCGACGCCACGCCAATTTCCGGGCCAGCATGGGTCATTAGCGCTAGGTCCGATTCACGAACTAATGAGCTATTCGGCACATTACAAATGACAAGACTAGCAAGGTAACCAGCCTTTTTTGCCGACTGAAGCGCCGCCAATGTGTCGGCAGTCTCCCCAGACTGGGAAATAGTGACAAATAGCGTATTTTCAGGCACCACAACTTTGCGATAGCGGTATTCGCTAGCGACTTCCACCTGGCAGGGGATTCCCGCCCACTCCTCAAGCCAGTAACGGGCAACCAAACCCGCATGGTAGCTAGTGCCACAAGCTACTATATGGACCGCTTTGACTTGGGGGAAAACCTGGCTTGCCTCTGCACCAAAGGCCTCAGGCAAAACATGTTTTGCACTGATCCGTCCTTGCAGGGTGTTTTCGAGCGCTGTGGGTTGCTCGAAGATCTCCTTCATCATGTAGTGTCGATAGCCGCCTTTATCCGTCGCATCATCACCACCAGAAAGTGTCACAATTTCACGTTTTACCGCTAAATCACTGTGATCAACAATGGTGTAGCTTCCTTTATTTAGCTCAACGACATCACCTTCTTCAAGGAAGATAAACCGATCGGTAACTTGGCGCAGGGCCATTTGATCCGATGCAATAAAATTTTCCTCTATTCCAACACCCACCACCAGGGGGCTACCACTTCGTGTGCCGATAACCACATCGGGCTCATGGGTGCTGATAACACCAAGGGCATAGGCACCATCAAGTCGGGTCGTCGCCTGTTGAACCGCTTGTTTTAGTGATGAAGCAGACTTCAAGAGGTGGTGAATCAGGTGTGCAACCACCTCGGTATCGGTTTCCGATACAAATTGATAGCCAAAGCCCGTTAATTCGGACCGCAGCTCATTATGATTTTCGATAATGCCGTTATGAACTACCGCCACGTCACCCGAAACATGGGGGTGAGCATTCAGCTCATTAGGTATTCCGTGTGTAGCCCAACGAGTATGGGCAATACCAAATACACCAGCAGCTGGTTTTTTTACTAATTTATCAACAAGACCTGCTACTTTTCCCGCATTTTTACGAACTTGGAGTACGCCGTTATCATCAATTATTGCCAATCCAGCAGAATCATAGCCTCGATATTCCAGCCGGTTTAGACCTTCGACCAAAATACCAGTGACATTCCGCTGTCCCGCTGCACCAACAATTCCACACATAATTTATTCCGACTAATTCTCTGGGTATTAATTTTTTAAGGCTCTTTTTTTGAGGGCCGCGTCCAATCTGAAATATTTCTCTGCTTCGCGCGAGTCAATCCAAGTTCATTTTCCGGCACATCCTTGTTAATCGTAGAGCCTGCACCTATCGTGGCATTACTGCCCACCCTGATTGGAGCTACCAGTGATGTGTTAGAGCCGATAAATGCGTTATCGCCAATGATTGTTTGGTGTTTGTTCACACCATCGTAGTTGCAGGTAATGGTGCCAGCACCCACATTCACATTGTCACCCAGCTCCGCATCACCCACATAACTCAGGTGACTAATTTTACTGCCTTTGCCTACACGTACTTTTTTGGTCTCAACAAAATTGCCAACTTTCACATCATCTGCCAACTCTGTACCTGGGCGGAGTCGTGCGAAGGGGCCTATCACAGCGTTATTACCTATTTGGCATTCTTCGATAATACTGTTGCCCTTTATCTCAACGCCATCAGCTATTGTGCTGTTTATAATATGGCAGTTAGGGCCAATTTTTACATGGCTACCCAAGCTCACGTCTCCCTCAAAAACAGCATTAATATCGATAAAGTTATCAGTACCCGTTTGGAGGTTACCCCGAATATCTATTCGGGTGGAATCAGCCAAAGTGACGCCTTCCGACATTAACTGTTCGGCCTGTCTCTTCTGGTAGTAACGCTCAAGATTATTGAGTTGTAGCCGGTTATTCACACCTTCAACTTCTTCTATAGACCGGGGTTGTAATGTCTCGACCTGGAACCCTGCATTACGTGCAACAGCAATAATATCTGTCAGATAATATTCCCCCTGGGCGTTCTCATTTCCAATTTGAAGCAGCCACTCTTGTAAACAGTGACTAGGTAGCGCGAGCACCCCGGTATTAACTTCAGATATTTGCAGCTGGTCTCGAGAGGCATCTTTCTGCTCAATAATCGCCACGACCTGGTCGTTGTCATCCCTTACTATTCGACCGTAACCCGAAGGGTCATCTAGATTGACGGTAAGCAATGCCATACTTTGATCGCTCACCTCTTGGAGCATGCCAGCAATGGTCTCTGAACTGATCAATGGCACATCGCCATAGAGAATCAGGGTGACACCCTTGGGATTCAATAAAGGTGCCGCCTGTAATACAGCATGGGCCGTACCAAGTTGTTCTATTTGCTCTATATATCGAAGACGATCACCACAGATACTCGACTTTACTTCTTCAGCCCCATGACCAGTCACCACCAGGATATTGGCATCGTTAACCGTTTCTGCCGCATCAACCACATGTTGCAGCAAAGGCCGACCCGCAAGGCAATGTAGCACCTTGGGACGGCTGGACTTCATCCGGGTGCCTTTTCCTGCAGCAAGAATCACGATATCTGTTGCCATATGTATTCCCTAGTTTAGAGGCATTAGTTTCGGGGGTGTTGGTTTTGAGGTATTTAATCAGGAACCATAAGTGATTGCCACGATTTGCCGCACCCAGAATTGTTCTCATTTGCCGATTAAATAAAAGGCATAAAAAAGGGTGGCTAAAGCCACCCTTTTTTATCAGTTACTAGTGTAACTAGTGCTTTCCACCCAGTTTTTTCCGTAACTGATCAATCGTACGAAGC
>JBALVP010000085.1:2402-6948 GCA_036961395.1 Porticoccus sp. | reverse complement strand
TCACCTTCGTGCAGAGATTTTCCGGCATCTTCTTCCAAGTGAGCATGGTGTATGCGGATGGACTTTTTGGTGCCGTCTGCCAGTTCAATTTCCACATGGCCTGGACCCACAATGGGTTTTTCCAGCTGAGTGGTTTGGTAAGCTTTGGGAAGGTCCGGGTAGAAATAATTTTTTCGATCAAAGACTGAAGTTTGAGCAATCTCTGCATCAATGGCCAGACCAAACATAATGGCATAGCGGAATGCCTGCTCATTGGGAACGGGCAGGGTGCCGGGCATGGCCAGATCAAAGGCAGATGCCTGGGTATTGGGCTCGGCACCAAAAGCAGTGCTGGAGCCGGAAAAGATTTTGGATTTGGTGGCCAGCTGGGCATGGACTTCCAGGCCGATAACGGTTTCCCATTCCATTATTCTGCTCCCTCAACTTCATTCCCTTCAAGGGCTATACCTGCTGGAGCCTGTTGGTGCCAGTCGGTGGTTTGCTGGAACTGGTGAGCTACATTTAGCATCCGAGACTCATCAAAGTAGTTGCCAATAATTTGCAGGCCAACGGGTTTGTTGTCTACTAGACCACAGGGCACTGACATGCCAGGTAGCCCCGCCAGATTGGTGGCAATGGTATAAATATCTTCCAGATACATGGCCACCGGGTCGTTACCTTTTGCGCCAAATTCAAAGGCGGGTGAGGGGGAGGTTGGCCCCATAATCACATCCACTTGCTCGAAGGCGTCGACAAAATCCTGTTTGATCAGGCGACGAACTTGCTGGGCTTTGCGGTAGTAGGCATCGTAGTAACCGGCGGATAGGCAGTAGGCACCCACCAAAATTCGGCGTTTGACTTCGTCTCCAAAGCCTTCGGCGCGGGTACGCATGTACATATCCCGTAAATCTTTCGGGTCTTCGCAGCGGTGTCCGTAACGAACGCCGTCAAACCGTGACAGGTTGGCAGAAGCTTCCGCAGGCGCAATCACATAATAGGCCGGGACTGACAATTTGGTGTGCGGTAGGCTGATGCTCACCAAAGTAGCACCCTGTTTTTCCAGTTCGGCCAAGGCATCGTGAACGGCTTGTTCGGTACCTGGGTTTAGCCCTTCTTCAAAGTACTCTTTGGGAATACCAATTTTGAGACCTTTGAGCGACTGATTCAGGTTGGCCGTGTAGTCAGGCACCTTCTGGTCGATGGAGGTGGAGTCTTTGGGGTCAAAGCTCGCCATCACATTAAGCATTAAGGCGCAGTCTTCGGCAGTGCGGGCCATCGGGCCGCCCTGATCCAGGCTTGATGCAAAGGCAATCATGCCCCAGCGTGACACTCGTCCGTAGGTCGGTTTCAGGCCAGTAATGCCGCAGAGTGCAGCAGGTTGCCGAATAGAGCCGCCGGTATCTGTCGCCGTAGCACCGGGAGTTAAATGGGCGGCAACTGCGGCGGCGGAGCCACCGGAGGAACCACCGGGAACAGTGTTGGTATTCCAAGGATTTTTAACCGGGCCATAGAAGCTGGTTTCGTTGGAGGAGCCCATGGCGAACTCGTCCATATTGGTTTTGCCCAATATTACAGCGCCGGCATTGGCAAAGTTTTCTACTACCGTGGCATTGTAAGGCGGAACAAAGTTGTCGAGCATCTTTGATCCGCAACTGGTGCGAATACCATTGGTGCAGAAAATATCCTTGTGGGCGATAGGCACGCCGCAAAATACAGGGGCATTGCCCTCGGCACGTCGTTTGTCGGCAGCTTCTGCTTGGGCCAGCGCAGAGTCTTCATTAACAGTGATGAAGCTGTTGTAAGTGCTGTCTAGCGCCTGAATACGCCTCAGATAATGCTGGGTAATTTCAACACTAGTGAAGTCTCCGGCATCCAGACCGACGATAATCTCGGCAATGGTTTTGTCATGCATGATGGAGCTGTCTATGATTGAGTCGGTCATGGTTTATCGTAATCCCTCAATCGATCACTTTGGGAACTAGATACAGTCCCGCTTCAGTGGCTGGAGCAATCGCTTGGAAATCTTCCCGGTGATTGGTCTCAGTGACCTCATCGGCGCGCAACCGTTGAATGGCATCCGTTGGGTGGGCCATGGGGTCTACACCCTCGGTATCGGCAGCCTGCAACTGGTCAACGAGTGCTAGTACGTCGGCGATACGTTGTGTGGTTTCAGCAATGGTCGCTTCATTGATTTCAATACGTGCTAATTCTGCGAGCTTTTCGATGTCTGCGCGTTCGATAGTCATGGTATAGTTTCTGCACTTTGAATAGCCTGCACTTTGAATTGTTTAAATAGAGAGTGCCGGGCAGTTTTTGGTCAGGACAAATGAAGGGCGTAAGTTACCACATTCGCCCCTTTAGGGGTACTCTGAAGGAGTATTCTGGGGCGGCTTTTTAATGGTGGTTTTTCTCCTGGATCAAAGGCTTAAAACTTGCCCTGAATCCACGTGATTGGTAGAGTTGCGGGTTTTCGGGGTCATCGGCGTTTGGGGCAATTCCCCAAAACGACCAACAAGGGAAGAGATAGATGTTAAAAAGACTACGTGGTGTTTTTTCGAATGATCTTTCCATTGATTTGGGTACCGCGAATACACTGATTTACGTTCGGGAAAAAGGCATTGTCCTAAATGAGCCCTCAGTTGTGGCGATTCGCCATCAGGACGGGCAAAAAATTGTTGATGCTGTGGGAGTAGAAGCCAAGCGGATGTTGGGACGCACGCCGGGTAATATCACCGCTATTCGTCCGCTGAAGGATGGTGTGATTGCTGACTTCCAGGTGACTGAAAAAATGTTGCAGCACTTTATCAAGAAAGTGCACTCTCACAGTTTGATTCCGCCTAGCCCCCGAGTGCTAATTTGTGTGCCCTGTCTTGCGACTGAAGTTGAGAAGCGGGCTATTCGTGAATCGGCCTTTAGTGCGGGCGCCCGAGAAGTGTTTTTGATCGAAGAGCCCATGGCGGCAGCCGTTGGTGCTGGAATGCCTGTGGATCAGGCCTGTGGTTCCATGGTGGTAGATATCGGTGGTGGCACCACTGAAATTGCCATTCTCTCTCTTAATGGCGTTGTTTTTTCTGACTCCGTGCGTATTGGTGGTGACCGTTTTGATGAGGCTATCAGCAATTATGTTCGCCGTAAGCACGGCAGTGTGATTGGAGAAACTACCTCTGAAAGGATCAAAATGGAGATTGGTAGTGCCTATCCAGCGAACGAGGTTCGCGAAATTGATGTTCGTGGACGCAATCTGGCAGAAGGTGTACCAAAAAGCTTTTGTTTGAACAGTGATGAAATTCTTGAAGCCCTTCAAGAGCCGTTGGCCGCGATAGTGCAGGCGGTAAAGCGTGTATTAGAGCAGTCACCACCTGAGCTAGCATCGGATATCGCAGAAACCGGCATTGTGTTGACGGGCGGCGGCGCATTATTGCGTGACTTGGATCGACTGCTGACCCATGAAACGGGATTACCTGTACTTGTGGCAGAAGATCCATTGACCTGTGTTGCTCGTGGCGGCGGCAAGGCACTGGATATGATGGATAAGCGCCGTATGCATGTTATGTACTGATTGTTTTGCATTCGGTGTATGACTTATAAAGTGTTCAATCGTGATGGGGTGGAAGCATCAAGAATCTTTTTTCCAAAGGCCCCTCATCTGCACGACGTATGTTGCTGCTGGCTCTTGTCGCACTCCTATTACTCCTGATTGATTCTTATACTCGTTGGTTGCAGCCCGCTCGCTATTGGCTGGCCGAGGTGACGACCCCCATATATTGGCTAACCAACTTGCCCACTCGGCTAGGTGAGATGAGTGATGAGTCAATGGTGGGGCGTATCGCGTTAGAGGACGAAAACGAACACCTTCGAACCGAGCTATTAGTCCTTAAAGGACGTATGCAGAGAATGGCTGAGTTAGCTGCCGAAAATATTCGCTTGCGGAACCTACTTAATGCCACTGAATTGTTACAGGATAGCGTATTGGTGTCGGAGTTGATTGGGGTTTCCCCTGATCCAACCCGGCATACTATTCTGATCAACCGAGGCGAAGATAATGGTGTCTTTGTGGGGCAGCCATTACTTGATGCGGACGGCTTGATGGGGCAGGTGATCGAGGTTTACAGCAGCAGTAGCAAGGTATTGTTGATCAGCGATAGTTCCCATGCGTTGCCCGTTCAGACCTTGCGTAATGGCGTCCGGTCTATTGCGGAAGGTCTCGGTGATTTCAAGCAATTAACGTTACGGCATGTGTCGCCTACCACAGATATCAGGGTGGGAGATCAATTGGTCAGCTCCGGACTGGGCGATCGCTACCCTGTTGGATACCCGGTAGGAACGGTGACTTCAGTCAATATGGTGAGTAGCAGTGCATACCTGAAGGTATTGTTAGAGCCTTCGGCTCGGATTGACCGCAGTCGTCATCTGCTATTGTTATTCTCTACCGTAGAAACATTGGGGGTTAGTGACAATGCCCGAGAGTAACCAGACAACCTATCTATGGAGTGTTGTTACTCTATTCTTGGCGTTACTGCTGCAAATTTTGCCTCTCTCTGAACCTTTGGTCTATTGGCGCCCACAG
>JBALVP010000085.1:0-2303 GCA_036961395.1 Porticoccus sp. | reverse complement strand
TCGTCTTTGCGCTGAGTGCTTATTTGTTGCAGTTATTACAACAGCGGCTGCATCATTTCAGGGTTATTCACCAAGCGGTACTCGTCTTAATATTGGTGCTCATGAGTCAATTGCTGTTGCACAGTATTACATTGCTGTTACGCACGAATTGGCAGGGTGATTTGGTGGTGATGCCCGCTGTAACCTCGGCGATTATTTGGCCATTAATGGTGTGGCTGCTGAGTCGTCTGATAGCGCCACAATCAAGCCAGAATATGGAACCTAATCACTGAGCCTGATTAGTCCAGGTACATGTGATCATAAAGAACCTTAGTTGGCCGAGTCACTCGTTTATATGCACTTAGAACCAGACTTTATTCTTGCTTCTGCCTCTCCGCGTCGTCGTGAGTTATTGCAGCAAATTGGCTGCCATTTTTTGGTATCACCCGCTGAAATTGACGAAACAGTATTGGCTGGTGAATTGCCGGAAGACTATGTCAATCGAATGGCTCTGCAAAAGGCTTTGTCAGGTTGGCATGCTCATCAGAATAAGACCTTGCCCGTATTGGGAGCCGATACAGCCGTAGTTTTGGGTGATAAAATTTTTGGTAAGCCTTCTGGTCAGGCAGATGCTGTTTCGATGCTGTTACAGCTCTCAGGGAAAACTCACCGAGTTTTATCATCAGTGGCGATGGTGCACGGGGAGAAACAACAGGTCGTGTTGTCAGAAACACAGGTGACATTCAGACTATTGGAAAGCGATGAATGCCACCGCTATTGGCAGACGGGTGAGCCAGGCGACAAGGCAGGTGCATACGCTATACAGGGGCTAGGGGCAGTTTTTGTGACATCAATTAATGGCAGTTATTCCGGTGTCGTAGGGCTGCCGTTGGCAGAAACTTGTACCTTATTGAAAGCATTTGATATTTCTTGGTGGGCGCAGGAATGAGTTCAGAAATTTTGATTAATGTTTCCCCGATGGAGACCCGTGTTGCACTGGTCGAAAATGGCATTTTGCAGGAAGTGGGTGTGGAGCGTGAGCTGAGCCGTGGCATCGTTGGCAATATCTACAAGGGCAAAGTGGTCAGGGTGCTACCGGGTATGCAGGCAGCTTTTATTGATATTGGGCTGGAGAAAGCAGGATTCATTCATGTGGATGATATTCAGCAGTCAAGTAGCGACAACGCTTGTACTGGGAGTGGACATGGCCCAGACATAAGGCCGCTCTTGCGTGAAGGGCAGTCGGTGGTGGTGCAGGTAATTAAAGAGCCTATCAGCACTAAAGGTGCGCGCCTCACCACAGAGCTTTCCGTGTCTTCCCGCTTTCTGGTTTATATGCCGAAAGTGGATCATATTGGTGTTTCCCAGCGGATTGAGGATGAGCGCGAACGTGAACGCTTACGGCAACAGTTGAGTGCGGCATTAGTAGATAATGACAATGGTGGCGGTTATATCATCCGTACTGCCGCTGAAGGTGTTGAGGCTGAAGATCTGTCCAGGGAGGTGGTGTTTCTACAGCAGCTTTGGAAATACATTTCTGGAATGACTAAACAGTTGAAGGCGCCAGCTGTCATCTATGAAGATTTACCGATGTTCTTGCGTACCCTGCGTGACATGGTCCAGCCTCAGGTGGAAAAGATACGAGTAGATTCTAAACAGGCCCATACAAAACTCTGTGAATTTTCTCGCCAGTTCAATCCGGAGATGGAGTCTCTCATCGAATACTACTCCGCAGATCGACCACTGTTTTATTTGTATGGCGTAGAAGAAGAAATCACCCTGGCATTGGAAAAGAAGGTGCAGCTTAAATCCGGTGGTTATTTGATTGTTGAGCAGACTGAAGCGATGACGACGATAGATGTTAATACGGGTACATTTGTGGGCCATCGCAATTTGGAAGAAACAACGTTTAAAACTAATTTGGAGGCTGCGTCAGCTATTGCGCGTCAGCTACGACTGCGCAATCTGGGCGGTATTATTATTATCGATTTTATCGATATGTTGGATGTTGATCATCAGTGTCAAGTGATGCGCGCGCTTGAAAAGGCTTTGGCGCGGGATCGTGCCAAGACAGGAATAGCCAATATTTCAGAGCTTGGATTGGTGGAGATGACCCGGAAGAGGACCAGAGAAAGTCTGGGGCAAGTGCTCTGCCAGTCTTGTCCCACCTGTGATGGCAGGGGAACACTGAAGTCAGCGGAAACGGTCTGCAACGAAATTTTTCGGGAAATTCTTCGAGAAACGCGAGCCATTGAATGCGACACATTTCTTGTATTGGCTGCGCAGGCAGTTATAGATAGATTATTAGGTGAAGATTCGTCTTA
>JBALVP010000084.1:0-6965 GCA_036961395.1 Porticoccus sp. | reverse complement strand
ACAGACAGTACAACCAATGTTCCTACTTCCTCACTCTTGAGCTTTATAGGCAGGCGCAGGGGTGTTTCTAGCCACTTTGGTGTCTCAATCGATGTGGCTGGTGCATCAAGATCCAGAGCAGGGACACGACATTCTGGTGTCAGTACTAAGTCAGCACTTAGTTCTTTAAGAGCTTGATGTGAAAATTGATTCGCTTTAACCAGCCTACCGCGTCTGTCAAAGGCGAGTAGTCCCTCATTTTTCCAACCCTCAAACATATTCTTGGTGGCTTCAATGACCTTCTCACGAGATTTGAAGTAGTCACTGGCTAAATTAGCTTCGATCAAGCGGGTTGCCATGATGGCAAAATCCAGAGCATTACTTTGGTAGGCATCGGTTAAACCCGAGAGGTCTATTGCACCCAAAATCGTACCGTCATGGGGGTCTCGGATAACATCGGCAGAACAAGTCCAATGTTTAATACCCGCACAGAAATGCTCTGCACCATACAGTTGCACGGGTTCAGCGGCTGCCAATGCAGTACCAATAGCATTAGTCCCAGCGACGTCTTCGCTCCAGATACCACCCTCAATTAAATTAATATTACCGGCACTGGTGATCACATGTGGGTCTGCTCTCACATCCAGAATCATCCCCCCAGCATCTGCCAGAAGAATTAAGCTATCAGAGCGATATAAATGTTCCTTAGCTCGTTCTAATACGGGTCGAGCTGCATTCAGTAAATCTGAATGAAGGTAATGGGAATATTCTAGCTGACCTTTATCGGAAATGATGGGTGCGTGGCGCAACTCCGGATCAAGTTCAAATTGGTGACAACGCCGCCATGAATCTTCCACCACCGGGCGTATTAAGTTTGTAGGGTAATCCTGATCAACGACAAAACGCTCCCAGGCTGCGAGTAGTTGATTATGTTGCAGGGGATTGCTCAACATTTGAGTACGAGAAATTAATTGTGCAGTAGTCAGGGCGGCTTGTTCCCGTGTGTAGAAGTGGGCATTTTGTACAAAGCCGGAAATAACACCAGATTTTACTGCTGCCACCTTGCCATTTTCGAGGCGAGATTCCACCAGTTCATTGGGCAGGCCATCCAGTACATGCATTGGTGCTTCAAGACCATTGGCAAATCTGGATAGGTGGGGGACGCCTGTTTCCATATCATAAAAAGCAGGTTTGAACCCCAAGGCCCGATTCCCCGCACTAATGCCACCACTATCACGGAAAAGCTCATTCTCTTGCTGTAGCGCGCTTGGCGTCAGCTGAGTTCTTGTCGATGCATTCGGCGTTATGATGGTGGGTTCTACAAACATCCACACCTCCCCCTGATATTATGTGTTCAATTCCTACCGTGGCTAATGGCTATTCCCCAAAAGAAATAGCCAAAATTTGTTGCCGCTATTCCTTGTTATTAAGTATAGACACTGAATTGACGCTTTTTGCACAAAAACAGAGATCACTTGAGTATCTCCATAATGCAGGCTCAAACGTTGGGTTAGGCCTCGTCATTACACAGGTATCAAGTCAGCAGCATGGGTGCTGGTAATGAGCGGTTCTCTACTTGTTAATGAGACTGAATAGAGCACATAGAGTTGATTGTAGAAAACGACAGAAGGCTTGTATTTGTTCCCTAAAGGGCTCGTCATTTTTGGTCTTAACTATTAATCCCCGCCTTTATTGCGTATCTTGTCATGCTGTATTTGAGTGATTGGTTGTAGAGTTCTTATGTCTTTTTCCCCTGATCATCTTGCCCCTTATGTTCCAAAAATCAGTGCAGCCGGCCACTGTTACCTTGGTTATAGCGGCGGGCTGGATTCACACGTTTTGCTCCACGCACTCGTTAAATTGCTGGGGACAGAATCAATAACGGCAGTCCATATTAATCATCAGTTGTCCGGGAATGCAGATGATTGGCAGCAGCACTGTCAGTCTTGCTGTGATGCTATGGATGTATCGATGGTGACTGAAACTGTGGCTGTTGAGAATAGTGGTCAAGGCCTGGAGCAGGCCGCCAGAGAAGCTCGTTATTCCGTATTTGAAAAATTACTAACATCTTCCGATTTAATGTTGCTAGCCCATCATGCTGATGACCAAGTAGAAACTGTACTGTATCGATTACTGCGTGGTAGTGGCCCTAAAGGGTTGGCTGGTATGCCTCAGGCTCGACCATTGGGTGAGGGGGCGTTACTGCGACCTTTGTTATCGTATACCCGTGTAGAACTCGAGGAATATGCCAGAGCGGAAGGTTTAAGTTGGATTGAGGATGAAAGTAACGAAGACCTTTCCTTTGATCGAAATTTTTTACGCAAGAGAGTGGTGCCGGCTATTGCAGAGCGGTGGCCCGACTATCCTGCCAGAGTTGCACATAGTGCAGCCCTTTGTGGTGAGGCGGATCAGCTGGTAGAGGTTCTAGCTGCACAGGATTTAATTGCCGTTTACGAGCGACCAGAACGTGTTGGCTGGAGCATTGCCCTTGAGCCAATGATGACGTTGGATGTCTCTCGACAGGGTAATCTACTGCGACACTGGGCAGGGCAGCATCAATTACCTCAGCCGGGTCATCGCATTGTGGATACAGTGTTACATGAACTTTTACCAGCCCGCCAGGATGCAGAGCCATTGGTCAGTTGGGCTGGTGTACAGTTGCGCCGTTTTCATCGGCGGCTCTACCTGTTGCCCGTTGATGTTGATACTCCAAATCAATTGCCGGAGTCTTTGGCTTGGAAAACAAGTGAAGATTTGAGTCTGCCTGACCACAGCCAACTTCTCACTACTACTGAGACAGGTAGGGGATTGAGACTGGCAGAAGGCAGTGTGGTCGAGGTTCGGTTTCGTAGTGGTGGGGAGCGTTGTACACCCGCTGGACGCAATGGTTCCAATACGCTTAAAAAACTGTTTCAGGAATATGGGTTGGAGCCTTGGTTGAGGAGCCGGGTGCCACTCATTTACCTGAACGGACAGTTGGCAGCGGTGGGCGATTTGTGGGTCTGTGATGAGTTTTCAGTTGCCGATGGTGAACAGGGTATGGCTATCCAGTGGTGTTTTTCTTAGCGGCGCTGGTTTCAGCCATTTGGATGTCAGTAATAGATTGAGACACTTATTGATTGAGACAAAAAGCGCTTTCTGGTAGTCTGACATCCCATCTTGAAGGAGATGGGCGTCGGTACATATCTTGCCTTGCTATAAATCAATTTAGCCTTTCTTTTCAATGACTTGAATGCTATCCGGCATTATTTAAGTTGTGTTTTTTAAGTGTTTGAAAGGGTCCAAATGACACGTTATATTTTTGTTACGGGCGGTGTTGTATCTTCTCTTGGGAAGGGTATCGCTTCAGCTTCACTGGGCACAATTCTTGAGGCACACGGCCTCAATGTGACTATTCTCAAACTGGACCCCTACCTGAACGTTGATCCAGGTACTATGAGTCCTTTTCAGCATGGTGAGGTTTTTGTTACCGAAGATGGTGCAGAGACAGACCTTGATTTGGGGCATTACGAACGCTTTCTCTCCTCCAAAATGGGTAAGCGCAATAACTTCACGAGCGGTAAAGTCTACGAAACAATTTTGCGTCGGGAACGTCGTGGTGACTATTTGGGTGGCACCGTTCAGGTAATCCCCCATGTAACGGATGAAATTAAGCGCCGGATACTAGCGGGTGGTGAAGGTCATGATGTGGCCATCGTCGAAGTTGGTGGTACGGTGGGTGATATTGAGTCACAACCTTTTCTGGAGGCCATTCGCCAATTAAGAGTAGAGATGGGTTACAGCCGCTCTTTACTGATACACCTGACGTTGGTGCCCTATATTGCCACGGCGGGTGAAACAAAAACAAAGCCTACGCAACACTCCGTCAAGGAGCTGCGTTCTATCGGCCTTCAGCCAGATATTCTGCTTTGTCGTTCTGTCATGGAGCTTGATGAGGGACAGCGCAAGAAAATTGCCCTGTTTACCAACGTGGAAGAAAAGGCGGTAATCACGTTACTGGACGCCAAGACCATTTATGCTATTCCCCGTGACTTGCAGAAGAGAGGCCTGGACCAAATTGTGGTGGAAAGACTGCGTCTGGATTGTGAAGACGCGGATCTCAGTGACTGGGATTGGGTCGTAGAAAATCAGATGAATCCTCAGCATGAAGTGACCATTGCCATGGTGGGCAAATATATGGAGCTTCTGGATGCCTACAAATCTCTCAATGAAGCCTTAACCCATGCAGGTATTCGTAATCAGGCTAAAGTGAATATACGCCATATCGACTCCGAGGATCTGGAAAAAGATATGTCTCTCGTAGACGATTGCGATGCGATTCTGGTTCCTGGTGGATTTGGTGAGCGTGGCGTTGAAGGGAAAATAATGGCGGTTAATTATGCTCGGACTCACAATATTCCCTACTTGGGGATTTGTTTGGGCATGCAACTTGCGATGATTGAATTTGCCCGAAATGTGTGTGGCATCGAGAATGCTAACAGTACTGAGTTTGATAAAAATACTCCTGACCCAGTCATCGGGTTGATTACTGAATGGATCGATACTGAAGGTAATGTAGAAAAGCGTAACAAAGATTCTGATATGGGTGGAACCATGCGGCTTGGTGCCCAGAAAAGTTATCTGGTGGATGACTCTATGGCCAAAGAGATCTATGGGGCTGATGATATTCTAGAGCGTCATCGTCATCGCTACGAAGTCAATAACAACTATGTACCGACATTACAGGAAGCGGGTTTACGGGTTGGTGGCTGGTCAGAAAACAAGACCCTAGTAGAGATTGTCGAAATTCCTGATCATCCTTGGTTCTTTGCTTGTCAATTTCATCCAGAATTTACTTCTACACCCCGTCAAGGGCATCCACTGTTCAGTAGCTTTGTGAAGGCAGCTTTAAAACAGGCTGAGGGAGTCTAAATTATGTCCCATCCCAGTAGGACTATTGATGTCAGGGGAATACCTGTCGCTAACGACAAGCCCTTTGTACTTTTCGCTGGGATGAATGTGCTCGAATCACGTGATCTTGCCATGCAAGTAGCTGAACACTACGTAGAAGTGACGAATAAATTGGGGATTCCCTATGTATTCAAGGCTTCATTCGATAAGGCCAACCGTTCTTCTATTCACTCTTACCGTGGCCCGGGTATGGAAGAAGGCCTCAAAATATTTGAGGAAATAAAACAGACCTTTCAGGTGCCGGTTATTACTGATGTACACGAAATTTACCAGGCCCAGCCAGTTGCTGATGTTTGTGATGTCATTCAATTACCCGCATTTCTAGCTCGTCAGACTGACTTGGTGAAAGCCATGGCAGAAACTGGTGCTGTGATCAATGTGAAGAAGCCGCAGTTTCTGAGCCCATCACAAATGGGCAATATTGTGGATAAATTTCGCGAGTGCGGTAACGAAAATATTATGTTGTGTGAGCGTGGTTCCTGCATGGGTTATGACAACCTTGTGGTGGATATGCTTGGGTTTCGCACCATGAAGGAGATCAGTGGCGGGTTGCCGCTCATTTTCGACGTCACCCATGCATTGCAGTGTCGTGATCCCATGGGCGCGGCTTCAGGTGGACGGCGTCACCAAGTCGCTGAACTGGGTCGTGCTGGCATGGCTGTCGGCCTAGCAGGTTTGTTTTTAGAAGCCCACCCAGACCCTGACAATGCCAAATGTGATGGGCCCAGTGCGCTGCCATTGAATAAGTTAGAGCCATTCTTGGCCCAGATGAAAACCATTGATGATGTGATCAAATCACAGCCTGAACTTGAGTTTAGTGCTGATGTTCAGAGTTGATGTTTAGTGTTGGCATTCAGTATTCGTATTGAATAATACGTTTCCCACACTGACCGATAATCCCGAATAATGAAAAGCTGAGTGCTAAAAGCAGTGGCTTTTAAAATGGAGAAATAAATGAGCAATATTTCAGATGTTCGTGCCTACGAAATTCTAGATTCTCGAGGAAATCCTACGGTTGAAGCAGATGTTATTCTGGACAATGGCATTGTAGGTTCGGCCTGTGCGCCCTCTGGTGCATCCACCGGTAGCCGTGAAGCATTAGAATTACGTGATGGCGATAAAAGTCGCTATTTAGGAAAGGGCGTACTCACTGCTGTTGCCAATATTAATACCACGATCAGAGGATTGTTGATTGGTAAGGATGTGACGGATCAGCGTGGTTTGGATCAGATCATGATTGATGCTGACGGCACTGAAAACAAAGAAAAGTTTGGTGCCAATGCCATACTTGCCGTTTCTCTCGCCGCTGCAAAAGCAGCTGCTCAAGACAAGGGTATCCCCCTGTACGCACATATCGCCGACATCAATGGCACTGCCGGCCAGTACAGCATGCCGGTACCGATGATGAATATCATTAACGGTGGGGAACACGCCGATAACAATGTGGATATTCAGGAATTCATGGTTCAGCCCGTGTCGGCTAAAACATTCGCGGAGGCACTGCGAGTGGGCGCAGAAATATTCCACTCACTGAAGAAAGTGCTCAGCAGCAAAGGACTAAACACAGCCGTAGGTGATGAGGGTGGCTTTGCCCCTAACCTATCGTCGAATGCCGAGGCGTTGGCTGTCATTAAACAGGCTGTGGAAGCCGCCGGTTACGTGCTGGGCGAAGATGTGACGTTGGCGTTGGATTGTGCGTCTTCTGAGTTTTACAAAGATGGCCAATACGACTTGGTTGGAGAAGGTAAAGTCTACAGTGCGGAAGGCTTTAGTGATTTTCTGGCAGAACTTTGTGATCAGTATCCAATCATTTCCATTGAAGATGGTCAGGACGAATCTGATTGGGATGGCTGGAAGTATCAAACAGAAAAATTAGGAAATCGTGTGCAGTTGGTGGGGGATGACTTGTTTGTCACCAATACTAAAATTCTGCAACGAGGTATCGAGATGGGTGTAGCCAACTCGATTCTGATCAAATTTAATCAGATTGGCTCCCTCTCAGAAACACTGGATGCCATTCAAATGGCAAAAGACGC
>JBALVP010000083.1:0-6996 GCA_036961395.1 Porticoccus sp. | reverse complement strand
GGCTATCTCTCCCCCATAAAATAACTTATCACCTTCGTATACCAAGCAATCCAGGGTGTCAGCCAAAGCAGGCTGCTTTAGTACATCATATTCACCGACCAGTGAACCGAGACATATTGGACTACTGTAGATCTGCCGTGCTTCCGGGGAAGCAGAAAAGACGGGGCTCACAATGTCAAAAATCTTTGCCTGTAGGTGGCTAAATTGAACCCCCTCTCGCGCAGCTTTTATCGCAGGCTCTACGAGTCGACTTATGGGTAGCGTGCAAAGATCACGGTGAATATCAAACATACCGCGAACTGAACCCGGTACAGCAATGGACCCCAATCCAATATGAAATTCCTGTGACACCGTGCCGAAATCAGCATGAATGGGGAAAAAATCAGGAGAACCTGTCAGCTGTTTAGAACGGGGGGTTTGTACAAAAAAGTCATACACCAGTGGATCGGCCCCTGTTTTTTGGGCCAGCATATAACCGCCGCCTGCAAGTGATGCCAGTACCGGCTCAACAACACACGCACAAAAATGTGCAGCTACAATCGCATCAAAGGCGTTACCACCTTCCTGTAGAATTTCTTCGGCTGCAGCTACGGTTCGTGGATGGCCTGCTGCGACGGCACCCTTTGTCATAGACACTCACATTTCCTCATACATAATAAGTTCGAATACTTAATGTATAGAATATTATCGTGGTTTTGACTTTATTCATGCGGCTGTATTAGGGAATTACAAATATAAAATATTATGATGAAAGAATTTGATAACCGAAAGAGCTTGAAAATTTTTGTCTGTTAAAACAAAAGAGAGATAAAATCAGAAAACGTAAGAAATAGAGGATGGTATAACGTTAAATGGTGTCGAGAATAGACTCTCGACACCATTTAATAAATCTTACTAGTGTGCTTTATCTAATTAACTTTAATTAATGCGCTTTCGCTTTTTTCTCTTTGTACATCGCATCAAAATTAATCGGCGCAAGCATCAGTGGTGGGTAACCTGCTTTAAGCAAAGTATGATCCACTGTTTCACGAAGATAGGGGAACATAATAGACGGACATGCTGAATTCAATGCTTCATCCAAACGGTCTTCTGGAAAGCCTGAAATTAGGAACATTGCCGCCTGATCAACGATAAGGTTAAATGCCGCGATCTCTTGATTTTTCGCTGTCACCTCAACCATCAGAGTAACTTCGTAGCGATTATCATCAATAACATTGTGGGTAATATTGAGATCTAGTGTGGTTTCTGGTGCCCAATCTGTACCAAAAACACTGGCGGAATTAGGTGATTCAAAAATACTTTTCTTTAAATATATTTTCTGCATTGAAAAATGCGGGTCATTGTTTTTCGGATCATTGTTCTCTTTTGACATAGTATTCTCCTCAACACTTATAAAGTACGGCCAACCAACCTAACCAATAATGTTGGGATGACTTGCAATATTTCAATGATTAAATAGATAAATATTTCTTACCCGCAGCTCTGGCAGATATAAGCTAGGCAAGCCCTTCTAAAGGTTAACTATTTGCTTACGAACGTTAGAAAATAGTTAGGAAGGGTTTTAAACCAAATCCAGTTTAGAACTTATGATACGCCTAAAATAGATGAGTCCCGACCAAAAGGCCGGGACCCAGTACTACTATTTCACCTTACAGCTTAGATCTTAGATCTTTGCTGGTGCAGGCTGTTCAACCCACTCGAAGAAAGTCTTCAAGTCTGGTTGGAAGTCGTGCATACATGGATACCAAGGTGTTGGAGCTTCAATGTCGAGCATTGTTCCACACGATGGGCAAGAGTACTCACGATAAACCTGCCAAGTAGTGTCAGGAGACATCAGGCGAGGATAAACTTGGTCCATTTTTTCCGCAGTATCACGGACATAAATGTTAGCACCCAGCTTCCAGTTGTTACGGTAATCACCGAAGTCATGGCCGCAATCACACTTAACAATGATTTCACCATCGGTAGCAGATTCACAGATGTTCAAGTGTGGACCTACAGCCAAAAGGATTTTGTCATCATAGGAAACTGCATCCTGCAGCACTTCCATGTAAAGACTATAACGCTCTGCATCTTTAGGCATGGACAGCATTTTGTGGACGGAATCCCAATCAAGGGTTCCTTCTACCAGGTCATGAACCTGCTTCTTAGTATATGTAGTCATATCTAAATCTCTTATATTCGTTCAATTCGTCAATGAAGGAGTGGAATAGTAAGAACTATGACCACTCCGCTCAAAGGCCAAGTAAGCGCTTATTCTTCAGTCATAATGACGGGCTTACAGTCCGGCATTTCACTGATATCCATAGTCTGAGTAGCACCAAACATGGGGATTCCCAGGCTTGATTCCAACAGATTCCAATCGTTTGGCAGATCCCAGAATGTTTTAAATTCATTCAGGAAGGGCTCAGACAACGCGAAACTGGACGCAAACATCTGCTTAACTTGAGGAGAAGCGTCAAGATCAAGGATCTTGGCACGCTCAGTTTCCATCCACTCACGAACAGGAACACTGCGGGCTTTACGCTCTTCTTTCATTGCCGCTTGACTAACTGCTGTTTTAGCTGAATCAACGTTGTAAACACCTTCGTTATCCTGGGTGTATACAACACCGTAGATTTTCTTGGCGAATTCAGGCAAAACGTAGTTTTCGTTAAGATCTTCTTCGATACTTTGAGCGCCTTTATGTAGACGGTCTAAAGGATCACCGAAACCAGGACCACCACGGAGGTAGTTCAGGTACAGATCGCCATTCTCGAAGATTGCTTCAGTAGTAATACACTGCTTATCACGCTTAACTTCAGCATCTGGGCTAAGGTGTTTTTCCCACTCACAATCATCCGGGTTCAAATCTTCACCCAGTGGAATTGTTTTGCCTTCAGCGATTCTTCCGCCTTCACCGATAAGGCCAGTGTTGTGAGCTTCAAAACGATAACCAGTCGCTGAAGGATAACCACCCATCAGACCCCAGTCACTGTTCATGTAGCCGTTACCCATGAAGAACATAGTCCAGTCACAAGAACCCCATACCATACGCAGGGTCTCAAAACCTAAACCACCGCGGTACTTACCGTAACCGCCTGAGTTGGTTTTTTGAGTACGACCCAAGTATAGAAGTGGCTCAGCCAGTTCCCAGATCTCGATATCACCCATATCACCTTCAGGGTTCCAGATCGCGGCAGCGTTGTTCAAGCCATCTTTCATGGCACAAGCACCAGTACCACAAGCAGCTGTTTCGAAGCTGTTTACAGCGTGAATGTCGCCGTCTTGGTTGATACCGCCGCCTTGCAGCCAGTTACAAGGGTTGGAGTTACCAGAGTTAACTTCTTCCAGGTAACCACGACCGAAGTAAGCACGGCTCAGACCACGCCACAAAGAACTCCAAGAAGATACCAGGAAGTGCCATGCATCAGCGTGAGCTGTACGACGGTCATCCGGGTTAGTCCAAGTGCCTTTAGGCAGACGGAATTCAGTTGCGTAACGAGCACCATCATTAATACGCTCGGTAGGCACAAGGCTCTGAGTCATCATTACCCAGATACCAGAGGTAAACGCTGTGGGGTTAGCGTTATACGTGTGCCAGCCCCAACGGCTACAACCTTCAAAGTCCAAACGCCAAGTAGCGTTAGGCTTGATAGTGATAGTGCAGGGTGCGTGCATGATAGTGTCAATTTTAGCGAACGGAGAAGGTACATTCACGTCTTCGTGAGTGTAAGGCACATCTACGAAAGCTACAGTTTTGATAGTACCGGGAATGGTCATTGCCTTAATACGGCTAACCAGACCACGACGGCCATCTTCAATCACTTCAAGTGCGAATTGTTCCCAAGCATCAACACCTTCTTCAGCAATGGTTTCTTGAACCATTTCACGAATCATGTGAGTACCAGCAATACGGGTTTTCTCATCGAGAATCCAGTATTTAACAGTACGAACGTTACGTTGGCTTTCGTGCAACCAATCGCGCAGAGGTGTGTCATTAATACCCGTTTTACGACAGGTAATTTGCAGACCATCACCGAAGCGTTGGATCTGACCGTTTGACATGGAGCCAGGACCAACAGCACCAGTATCAATTACGTGAGTTACACCACCTACCCATGCTTGCAAATATCCCTCAAAGAAGATAGGAACGATAGTTGCGATATCACATGGGTGAACGTTACCCGTTTGGCAATCATTGTTAGTGAACATGTCACCGTCATTGATGCCAGGGTTGATTTCCCAGTTGTTCTGGATCATATATTTGATCGCAGCACCCATGGTACCAACGTGAATGATAATACCAGTAGAAGTAGCAACACAGTCACCAGCTACGTTGTACAGGGTGAAACACAACTCACCTTCCTGCTCAACAATTGGAGACGCTGCAATCTTCTTAGCAACTTCACGAGAGTTAACCAGACCAGCACGAATTTTAGAGAAAATACGCTCGTAACCGATTGGGTCTCTTTCTTTAAATTCTAGATCTTTAATACCGTTGTAGTGACCAGTCTCTGCTGAACGAGCCAGAATACCGTTACGGTGATCATCTAGGGACTTGCCATTTCTTAGCAGTTGTCCTAGTTGTTCCCCAAAGGGACTGTTATTTTGTAAAATTGTCATTTGTTATCCTCTGTATCTTTTCGTCTATGTAAATTGACGTAAATAATCTTTTAGATGCTGTGACCTTAGCCTGTTTCAACTAGGTGGAACAAACGGTGCTCATCCAGATTGGTTGCGAAGCCAGTTGGTACTACAAAGGTAGTCGCATCAGATTCGATAACGGCTGGACCAACAATCTCATTACCTGGAAGAAGTGCTTCCATTTGGAACAGATCAGCTTCAACCCATACACGATTGTCGTAGAACTTACGCTTGCCCAGAACCGCATTCTCAGGAGGAGTAGGACCAGACATTGCTTCTGTAGGGATTTTTGGCTTACTAGTTTCAACCGAACCACGAAGGATCGCACCAGTAATACCAAAGCCCAGCTCAGGAGAACGTGCAGCATCGGCGTATACGCGAGCATACGTGTCATCAAACGCTTGAACCAGTGCAGGCCAATCTTCTTTACCAGAAATGCTTGCTACAGGTGATTCAATTTCAAGATCGTTCAACTGACCCATGTACTGCATGCTGTAGCCAGGCTTCAAAGTAACGGCTGATTCGTCAAAACCGTTAATTGCAAACTCTTCCAGAATTTTAACCTTGAGTTCGTCCCAAGCAGACTGCAATTTCTGACAAGCTACTTCTTTATCGTCTTCTGTTGACTCGTCGTTAATACCAACGTCAACACTCTTATCGTAACGATATTCGAAGTCTGCAGTAGCACAACCAAATGCAGAGAAACCAGCAGCCCAAGCAGGAACAATAGTTTCTTTAAAGCCCAAGCCTTTAGTGTAACCGTAGGCGTGAACTGGACCACCACCGCCGTATGAGAAACATACGAAGTCGCGTGGGCTATAACCCTTACCAGTAATCATTGCACGAAGGTGCTGACGCAAAGAAAGGTCAAGCAATTCGATTACACCAGCAGCCGCATCTTCTACAGACAGGCCAAGTGGCGTAGCGACTTGGTCTTGGATGCACTGACGAGCACGAGGCACGTCCAGATCCAGAATACCACCGAGGAAGTTATCGGGGTTCAGGTAACCAAGGATGATGTGACAATCTGTTACAGAAACTGTATCCAGACCGCCTTCTGGCCAGCAAGTACCTACACGGTAACCGGCACTATCAGGACCCAATTTAATAGACATTGAGTAAGGATCGATACGTACGAAACTACCCGCACCGGCACCAATACTATCCATGGCAACCATTGGCAAAGACAGAACCAAACGAGCCATATCACTATCTTTATGGATAGAGTAGTTGCCTTGTGTAATCAAAGCCATATCGAAGCTAGTACCACCGATGTCGGAACATGCGATGTTTTCATAGCCGAGTTGCTCACCCAGATACTTAGCACCGATAACACCACCGATTGGACCAGATACCAGTGAACGAGCTAGCTCTTTCGCTTTCCAGCCAATAGTACCGCCGTGAGTAGCCATTACACGCAAGTCGAAGGTAGCACCTTCAGCTTTCATGCGATCGCTCAACTGACCAAGAATTTTGCGCGAAGGTTCCGCTGCATAAGCTTCGAGGATAGTTGTGTTAGTACGGTGGCTTTCTTTACGTACTGGGTAGTAATCAACAGATGCAAAGACGGGAAGATCTGGCTGACCCATTTCTGCAGCTACTTCCAAAACAGCATCACGAACAGCGCGCTCGTGCTCGCCATTCAGGTAAGAACTGATTAGGCTGATAGCAATTGCTTTAACGCCTTGTTCGATCAGTTCACGAGCCCCTTCACGAGCTTCATGAATACGAACAGGAATTACAATTTGACCTTTAGCATCGATACGCTCAGTTACACCACGAGTATCGTGAATGTGAACCAAAGGCTCGTCAAAACGGTGAGTGTTCAGGTGAAGTCTGTCTTCAAAAGCATATCCGAGGTAGCACTGAAGCGCACGACCCATACGGTGGAAGTCTTCGAAGCCTTTACTTACGATCAAACCAGTGCGAAGACCTTTACGACCAACAACACGGTTGAGCATGGCAGTACCAGAGAATACACAGGTAACCATTTCTGGGTATACGTCTTGTATTTCACGACCCCAGTGAGCTAGTGCATCTTTACTGGATTCCAGCACAGCATTTGCTTCGTCGGAATCACTCTGAGCTTTACCGACAACGAATTCGCCATCTTTACGCACAAAGAACGTATCAGTCATCGTTCCGCCAGCATCGATCCCTAGGACCTCGACGGGATTAGTTAATTCATTCAAGTTTATATCCTCTAATTATGAGTTGTTAACTTCTACTCCCTGTCACACGTAAACAATCGACAGATTAGTTCACTGCGATCCGGAGACGGGAGTACCCTCGGATACGACTATTGCAACAGCCGTGCCAATGAGAAATTATCATTAGATTTTATTGGCTTACAAAAACTTACCAATTAAT
>JBALVP010000082.1:0-7165 GCA_036961395.1 Porticoccus sp. | reverse complement strand
CTGATAGTTCTAACTTAGAACAAGATTAGTTTAATACCCGGTAACCTCTGCCTCGTAAACAGTTTTTTACCACCCTATCCCGCTCGCGATAACCTGAACTAGCCCCCTTAAGGCCACCTGTTACTACCCCCACACCAGCACCTTTTGCTGCGGTACTACTATTACCAACAATAGCACCCAAAACACCACCCAACACCGCCCCGCCAACAGCGGTTGTAGTGGCTTTTTCTGCCACTGGAACCTGTGTAGCAAAGCTCTGGCAATCATCCATATCCTGATGATATTGCTGCATATCGACACCCTGGGTATCAATAATGACATCACCACTTACTGAGTGATTGGCCCCATGATGAGAGCGATTGTTATTGGCGCAACCAGATACGGCTAGCACCATGAAGATAAGTAGAAGTCCTTTATACATAGCATTGTCCTTCATCTTTCATTCAAATAATTTACTGGCCCATACAGCCATGCACGCACCTTATTTGTAATGAACGTATGACAGGTAAAATCGTTGACAACCCTTCAACCTATTATGGGACTCAACCCATAATAGGTTTGGTTAATAGCCGTTTTACTACGACTTCCTTATGATCACTTCACTTCACTCCGCTCATAAGACCACGAACAGCTGCGGGGAGGTCTGCTGGTAAAAAGACTAATTTAGAATTGTCTGAGTTAGCCATTTCACGTACCGCTTCGACATATTTTTCACCGAGTAAATAAACGGCAGGTAGTTCCTTCCCCTGAATCCCTTCGGTTACTTTTTCAATGGCTTCTTTAGTGGCGGTTGCCAGAACTACTTTAGCTTCTGCATCACGCCGCGATGCTTCAAGACGACCATCTGCTTCCAGAATAGCCGCTGTTTTTTCACCGTCAGCACGAGTTACTGTTGCACGACGTTGTCGCTCTGCAGCCGCTTGCTCTTCCATGGCTGTTTGCATGGTACCGGAGGGGTTAATATCCTGAATTTCTACGGTTTTCAGGGTAATACCCCAATCAGCGATGTCATCAGAAATAGAGTGTTTTAGCTTTGCCTTAATCTGATCTCTGGATGACAGGGCATCATCCAATTTCATCTCACCCACAATAGAGCGCAACGAGGTTTGCACCAAGGTGCGAATCGCTAGCTCATAATCTTCCACGCCATAAACAGCTTTCTCAGGCATGACGATATTGATATACGCTACGGCATTGGCAATAATCACCACATTATCGAGAGTAATGACCTCCTGTGAGGGGATGTCCAACACAATATCTTTGGTGGTAACTTTGTAGGCTACAGAATCCACATAAGGGATGATGATATTCAAACCAGGAGGTAACGTTTTATGGTATTTACCCAAACGTTGTACCACTTGTTTACTGCCCTGAGGAACTAAGCGAACCCCCAAGCCTATAGTAATAACCGACAATACTAATATTGCAAAAACAACCACTGTTCCTTCCATTTTCATGACTCCTGCTGGTTAACTTGAGATACCTATTAAACTTAAGATGCCTGGCTGACCCAGCTAACAGGCCTTAACTACGAAACGCTCTAATCTGAACAGCTGATATGAACGGCTAATCTAATTTGACGACGATAAGAGTATTACCTGAAAAATCTTTAATAAACACCCGGTCTCCAACGGAAACGTCATGTTCGCAGATAAACTCCCATTCATCTGAGCCCAGCACAGGTGTGGTAAATCGGACGATACCGCGCCTCTCTATTAGCGGGGCTTTTATCACCTGCCCCGCTTCTCCAATAGCTGATTCGCGAGCTATACCTGCACTGGTTTTGTCGATCATTTTTGGCTTTAGCGCCTTAAACCAGAACAAAGCAAAAGCACAAGAGGCAATAATCCATATGGACAACTGAATGGCAAGGTCCATCGCTGGAAATAGCCATAGAGCAATACCCACAACAATGGCCCCAAGACCAAACCAAAAGATGGTAAAGCTTGGCAGGAAAATTTCAACGATAACCAAGCCTATGCCCAACACTAACCAATGCCAGTAGGCAAATTCCAATTCCATCAATGTTCTCCCTTAGATTTATCTGTGTCTTTTCGTGGCATCAGTTTAAGAATATGTAGTATCAGCGGCAGCATTAAAAATAGCCCTGCTATGAGCAATATAACTGCATTCGAACTACCAGTATCCACATATTCGATGAGGCCTAGAGCGACTATTATCGCCCCTAGAAGATCCAGTACAAGGAGTAATAATGGCCACTTTCTTTTCTGTTTGTTCGTTCGACGACTATAAGCTTTGTTATCTTAGGCCTATAAACCTAGGCATGAATAAGAAATGTCCTATTACATAGATAGTAATTGATGAAAGTGACTCTAAAACAGTGGCCAAGACAATAAAAGCGTATCGCTATTTATAGCTGAAGGAAGGACAGAAAGAAATCCTTGGTATTGAATCAGGGATCAAGCTGATCGGTATTCAACTAATAACCAACTTAAGCGAATCATCCTCACTCTTAGGATTGATCAGTTTTGTAAATTCAGGCGCTGCCATTGGTTTATGGAAATAGTAGCCCTGAAAATAGTCACAACCCATTTCTTTTAACGCGTGATACTGCCCTTCAGTTTCAACCCCTTCAGCAATAACTTTGAGCGACAGGATTTCGCAGAGTTTTATGACCGCCTTAACAATTGAATGGGACTCGCCACCAGCATCAAGATTACTAATGAACTCCCTGTCGAGTTTAACAAACTGAACCGGTAGCTTTTGCAACATAGCCAGAGAAGAATACCCCGTGCCAAAGTCATCCAGAGCAACTCGTATACCATAGTCGATGAGCTCCATGAGCTGGTCTCGAACTTTATCAAGATTGTGAATCAAGCTCTCCTCAGTAATTTCAAAGACTAACTGATGTGGATTAACTCCATGTTTTTCAATGATTTTTTTAACTTCTTTAGAAAACTTATCATTGTGAAATTGCTTTGGGCTGATATTGACAAATATCGACATCTCATCAGTCCACTGCCCATTCTCACGCCAGTTGACGATATGTTCACAGACCGTTTCAAATACCCAGAAACCCACTTGATTCATCATGGGCAGAGTAGCCATAAAATCTATAAATTCACCCGCAGGAACAATGCGCTGAGATGGGCGCTTCCAGCGCAATAACGCTTCAGAAAAGATCATTTTTCCAGAGGACTCGAGTATGGGCTGGAAGTGCAAATCAAATTCCTTCTTTTCCATACCCTGACGTAATTCATGGATCAGCGTGACTCGATATTCAGCTTCAACAGTCATCGATTCATCATAGAAGCTGAATCCTTTACGACCATCATCTTTCACTCGATACATGGCTAAATCTGCCTGCTTCAGGATATCGTGTGATGAATGCCTATCATTGTTAAAAATAACAATGCCACCACTGACTTCAACCTCATATTCAAGGCCTTCATGCTTGCCCACTTCTTTGCCCATTTCACTTATCTTATCGGCAATGGCAAGCACCTTGGTCCGCGCATCAGCGACTTTCCTCCCCAAATCCTCAATCAATACAACAAATTCATCACCACCAAACCGGGCCACAACATCCTGATTCCGTACTGCCTTTCGAAGAGTCTGTGCAAAGAATTGCAATACCAAATCACCCACATGGTGGCCCTGAGTATCGTTAATATCTTTGAAATGATCCAGATCGATAAACAGTACAGCAGCGTACTGTTTAGTTCGCTGTGAGCGTGATATCGCGCGCTCTAACTCATCCATCATACGGCGGCGATTTGGCAATGCCGTGAGGTTATCGTAGGTCGCCTGCCGCTGAATGGTATCCTTGGCTTTCATCTGCGATGTAATATCTTCTACAAATGATGCAGCCCCAATCAACCTGCCGTCTTTCAATAACGGTGTGTTGTGCCACTCAGAGATCAATATATCTCCATCTTTATGCTTAACCTCGTGAATGCTGTGATCGCCCTCTTTTTTCCGCTGAAATAGTGCAGACCACATTTGCTTGGATTGGTCCCGTGATGACTCCGCTACAAAGTAATCTGCATGCTTACCCAAGGCCTCTGACCTCGAATAGCCAAATAAGCATTCAGCGTTAGGGTTCCAATCAATGACGCAGTTATCTCTATCCCATTGAATCGCAGCTAAAGGTGCATTCAGCCAGTGCTGTTCAAACAGATAGCTTACTTCAGACTGTTTTTTTGCCGCCTGCTCAGATTCAATTCTTAGTGACACATTCTTCTCAAGAAGACTGTGAAACTGAATCAGAACCAGATATAGGGTGGCCAGATAAATAAGAGTAAATGCTACAAAATAGGCACTGGCATTTTGATCCGCTAAATAAACCTGAATGGTGCAAGGTAACAGCACCATTCCCACCTTAATCAAGGCAGCCTTGATGTTATAACTAAATAACATGCCGCTACTGGCAGCAGCACCAATGAGAATAGAAAGATAGAGCCACTGATCAGAACCCTGATGATAAAACTGAAGCCCACTGGCCAAGATCCAAATCATGCCTGTTGCTACGGCAAGAACTACCGTCAGATTGTTGATATCCTCAACCAACTTGATGGTCATACCCACCACATTAAGAGACTCTGACAACCGTCTAATCAACCACCAGCCTATAATGAAGACACTTACTGCATATGCACACCAAGCAATCATGTGCCAAGTCGAAAACTCCTGCTGCCAGGCATAGGCCAGAATCAGACAGAAACCAGCAGTCACCCCCAAACAAAATGGTAAGCGATTCAACATCAGTCCAGCCATATCAAAGCTTGTAGATTCGTTAATTTGATCCGCTGTACGTTTCATAGTCATCTTCCTGATAAACAGTTCAGAGAACAGGCTTAACATTCTAAAAAAAACCAACTTCGGTGGAGATAACACGGTCATATACCCCGACCAATGGCCAATCCCACCCACCTTAGAACACTTTTTTGTGAACTGCGTCACAAATAAACTGCCACCAAAGTCAATTTCTCATAGGATATTACGGTTATGAAAACAGACTTACAAACCAAATTGAAAATCTATCGCCATGACAATGGCATCTTCTGGTCCGGAAGATGTTTGGTAGTAATTTTGGCGTAAACATATCTCCACAAAGCCAACATCCTGATAAAGATGAATAGCAGGGTGATTAGACGCTCTCACTTCAAGAAAAAACCGCTCAGCCTGCTCAGAGACAATGGACATTAGATACTCAAGTAGCTGACGCCCATACCCTTTTCCTTGGTAGTCAGGATGAATTGCAATATTCAGGATTTCTGCCTCCCCTGCCACAATGGTATAAACCGTGTACCCGATGATTTGGGCCTCCAGGCTCAATACCAGGCAGTGATGCTTAGAAACGCTCTCTAGAAACTGGCTTTCACGCCATGGGTGCGGTGTGACCTGCTGCTCAATAGCACTGACATAGGACACATCTTCAGCGACCATGGGACGAATAGCAGAGGAAATACTCAGGCTCTGTCTGCCAGACATTTGATCGCTTGCCAAGTTTCAGCCTTTGCATTGGGATTTTGTAACATGTCTTGCAGACTTCTCACCACAATCGTTTTTGCTCCACCCGAAATTTCCTCTATGGTCCCCAGCGACTCAGAATAAATTTTGTTTGAGGGCGACAGCAAATCTGTCGCCACTTCACCCATGAGAAGAACCCAAAGCACACCCCGTTTCTTTATCCGGGCATCAAGGAAAACGGACAACATACTACGTGCAGCACACACATCTGTTTCTCCACCACTCCCCATTGGCCAATCAATGAATTCAGGAGCAGACAGACCATCAGGCAACCGACCAATGGCTCGTAGGATATTGCTCAGCAATTGTAGCTCTTCGGGTTGTGAGTTTTCACCAGGAGGGAGTTGATTAAATACCAGTAAATCATCACAGGGTTGCCAGCACGCAAGTCTGAAACTCATCACCTCAACTACTGAGGCAGGATTACTATCAATAGCTGGTTCTTCTATTCTCTGCGATGGGCTATCGTTAGTTTCTTCAACACCCTTTAGGATACTGACCACGGCCTCTTTGGCCGAGTAAGTGGCAGAGCTAACCCCTTCACCAGGTGAAGGGGTATGAAATGGCAGCGATATTGGCTCCTCACTCTTGGGTTGGTATTGCACAATACCCAAATTAGCGAGGTACCAGTTCCGCAGCTCAGGTGTCATCATCCGTAACCTTATACACCCGCCATCTGTGGATGTAATCGATCAGGATTTTCCAGCAAATTGAGCGCATTCAAATATGCCTTCACGCTCGCTACCAAAATATCCGTATCTGCGCCATGACCATTCACAATACGTCCACCCTTCTCAAGCCGAACGGTCACCTCACCTTGAGAATCAGTACCGGCTGTTACCGCGTTTACGGAGTAAAGTTTCAACTCGGTATCACTCTTGGCAAGCTGCTCAATAGCCTTGAACACGGCATCCACCGGTCCGTCCCCATCAGACGCTGAGTGGTATGACTCTCCCTTATAATTCAGAGAAAGTTCAGCATGAGGCAGTTGACCTGTTTTGGAAATCACTTCAAGACTTTCCAGCGTAATATTGTCGCCATCCGCCACGCTCAACTGAACTTCAGACACCAACGCCTGAAGGTCTTCGTCATAAATTTCACGCTTTTTGTCAGCCAACGTCTTGAAACGCACAAAGGCCTCATTGAGATCTTCTTTGCTTTCAAACTGTGTGCCCAGTTCTTCCAAGCGCGCAGCAAATGCTGCCCTGCCAGATAATTTACCCAATACTATTTTATTGGTACTCCAGCCCACATCTTCCGCTTTCATAATTTCGTACGTCTCGCGGAACTTCAGCACACCATCCTGGTGAATCCCGGACTCATGGGCGAATGCATTGGCGCCAACAATAGCCTTATTGGGCTGTACTGGAAAACCAGTGATACTGGAGACCAATCGTGAAGTAGATACGATGTGACTGGTATCAATAGACGACTCCACCGGGAAAATATCCTTGCGAGTTCTTACTGCCATCACCACTTCTTCCAGTGCAGCATTGCCAGCACGTTCGCCAAGTCCATTAATCGTGCACTCCACTTGGCGAGCGCCCTTCATAACGGCCGCTAAGGAATTGGAGACAGCCAAACCCAGGTCGTTGTGACAATGTACTGAGAAAATCGCCTTATCTGAATTGGGTACATTCTCGATCAAGCGGCCAATCGTCTCCGCATACTC
>JBALVP010000081.1:0-7197 GCA_036961395.1 Porticoccus sp. | reverse complement strand
ATTATTCTTGCTGTTTGTGGCGCATTGTTAATGACGCTTGGATTCGTCACTGATGTTATCGGTTTTGCGGGCCTAGTGCCTGGCTTAAGGCGGTGGATTGTTATGCGACTGGCAACACAAGTGAATGTGGTGAACTACAGTGAGCATGAAGTACGCTGCCGCGATCATGGAGGTGACTCAGATGCTGATTTCCAAACTCTGGAAGGAGAATCTTGGCGAGAAGATGATGATAGCCCCGTTGAGAAATAGCATTTGATGTATCTGGGGTAATTTCTTACAGTTCCCTTGAAATATATTGAAATGCCACCATATAGCACTCACATCAGTTCTAGCCAGATGCGTTTATTACGGTTGAGCTGAATAAGATAGAACATAAATGTTGGAGAATAAAATAATGAAAATTCGTCCCCTACACGATCGTATTGTAGTTCGCCGAAAGGAAGAAGAAGAAAAAACTGCCGGTGGTATTTTGCTGCCGGGCTCTGCGAAGGAAAAGCCCAATGAAGGTGAAGTTGTTGCCGTGGGCTCTGGCCGTGTTTTGGATAATGGTGAAGTTCGCCCTGTAGACGTGAACGTGGGTGACATTGTTGTCTTTGGGAAATATGCCGGTAGTGACACCATTGAGATTGATGGTCAGGAGCTGGTTATCATCAGTGAAAGCGATATTAAGGCTGTGGTCGAAGCTTGATTGCTGTGAGCTCATGCCATCTAGTAAGAACGAATTATTTAAGGAAAGTAAATTATGTCAGCTAAAGATGTGAGATTTGGAGATAACGCCCGCAACCCAATGTTGGATGGCGTAAATATTCTGGCAGATGCCGTCAAGGTAACCTTGGGTCCAAAAGGCCGTAACGTTGTTTTGGATAAATCTTTTGGTGCTCCAACCGTTACTAAAGATGGTGTTTCTGTAGCGAAAGAAATTGAGCTGAAAGATAAGTTTGAAAATATGGGTGCCCAAATGGTGAGAGAAGTGGCGTCCAAGTCTTCTGATGAAGCGGGAGATGGCACCACTACGGCGACTGTATTGGCTCAATCCATTGTTAATGAAGGGTTGAAATCTGTGGCTGCAGGCATGAACCCCATGGACTTGAAACGTGGAATAGACAAAGCGGTTGCCGCCGCTGTTGAACAAATTGCCAAAATTGCCAAGCCCTGTGGCGACACCAAAGAAGTTGCTCAAGTGGGTACGATCTCTGCCAACAGTGACGTCCAGGTCGGCGATATCATTGCTGAGGCCATGGACAAAGTAGGTAAGGAAGGGGTTATTACTGTTGAAGATGGCTCCGGACTGGAGAATGAGCTGGATATTGTAGAAGGTATGCAGTTTGATCGCGGTTATCTCTCGCCCTATTTCATCAATAATCAGGAAAGTATGAGTGTTGAACATGAAACACCGTACATTCTGCTTTTTGACAAGAAAATTTCCAATATCCGAGATTTGCTTCCGTTGCTGGAAAGCGTAGCCAAAGCAGGTCGGCCGCTGATGATTGTTGCCGAGGACGTAGAAGGTGAAGCGTTGGCGACACTGGTTGTTAACAACCTGCGTGGTATTGTCAAAGTTGCTGCTTGCAAGGCGCCTGGTTTTGGTGACCGTCGTAAAGCGATGCTGGAAGATATCGCTGTTCTCACTGGTGGTACTGTCATTTCTGAAGAAGTGGGCATGGACCTGGAGTCTGCCACGTTGGAGCATTTGGGTACCGCTAAGCGTATCAGCATGACTAAAGAGAACACCACAATTGTGGATGGAGCGGGTGAACATGTGGATATCGAGAACCGTGTTAACCAGGTTCGTGCACAGATAGAGGAAACTTCATCAGACTACGATCGCGAAAAGCTTCAAGAGCGTATGGCTAAACTGGCTGGTGGTGTCGCTGTTATCAAGGTGGGCGCTGCTACTGAAGTGGAAATGAAAGAGAAGAAAGCACGCGTTGATGACGCCCTGCACGCTACCCGTGCTGCGGTTGAAGAAGGTGTTGTGCCTGGTGGTGGTGTTGTCTTAATTCGTGCCCTTCAAGCAATTGAAGGTCTGACGGGTGACAATGAAGATCAAACGGTTGGCATCAACTTGGCTCGTCGTGCGATGGAATCACCACTACGTCAAATTGTTACCAATGCCGGAGGAGAAGGTTCGGTTGTGGTCGACAAAGTGAAGGCGGGTAAAGGCAACTTTGGCTATAACGCGGGTACCAACGAATATGGCGACATGATTGCCATGGGTATTCTTGATCCAGCTAAAGTGACCCGTACAGCTCTCCAGGCTGCTGGATCTATTGCTGGCTTGATGATTACTACTGAGGCTATGGTGGCTGAATCACCTGCTGAAGGTGGTGCTGCTGCAATGCCTGATATGGGTGGTATGGGTGGTATGGGTGGTATGGGCGGAATGATGTAACAGCCCCTTTTACCAGTGCCATAAAAAGCCCCGATTATTCGGGGCTTTTTATTTGCGGCTGGTTTGTGACAGAATCACTTACCAACAGGAATGTCTAAAACCCTTCATTTTAGAAGGTTATAAGGTGTTTTGTCTGCAAAGGACTTGCATAGGCCCTGAAGGCTAAATTGGTCACAACAACTTAACTATTACAAAAATAACATCTCGCTGATAAGGAGATAACTATGTCACTTGATTTCATTAATTTTTTAGTTCGTTGGGGGCACTTGCTGTTCGGGATTACCTGGATCGGCATTTTGTACTATTTCAACTTTATTCAAGGAGGCTACTTTAAACAGGCTAGCCCTGAAGGCTTGGCTGATGCCAAGGCTAAACTGGCGCCAAGTGCGTTGTGGTGGTTCCGCTGGGGCGCCATGTTTACTTTCATCACCGGTGTTGTCCTGTTAATGGGCGTCAGTGGGCGAAATATGATGAATGAGTACATCGAAGTGGGTGCACTTTTGGGTATCCTGATGTTCCTGAACGTGTGGTTGGTTATCTGGCCTGCACAGCAAGTTGCTCTGGGCATGAAGGACGGTGATGGTCCTGCTGCCGGTGCTAAAGCATTGCTGGCCTCTCGTACCAATACTTTGTTCTCTGCGCCAATGGCTTTCTGCATGCTGGCATCTCCGCACCTAGGTTACAGTGCAGATCATTTGGTCTCTGCTAATGGTGGCGGTATGGGATTATATGTAGCCGTTGCTATTGTTCTGATATTGGAAGCAAATGCTCTGTTTGGTAAACAAGGGCCGATGACAACCGTGAAAGGTGTGATTGTCTCTAGCTTAGTCTTGACTGCTGTATTAGTTGGGGCTTTGTGCCTCCTGTAGTTACAAGCAAAGCGTAAAAAAACCGGCCCATGGGCCGGTTTTTTTACGTCTATGGCGTATAATATTTGACCTGTTCTCAAACACTAAACATGATCTTCCTGCAAAAATTGAAAAGACTATTCTTAACTAAAGGCTTGACTCACCATGACTGATAAGGATTTTAATAGGCTTGATCCGATAGTACCTGAAAGTGATGAGCGTATTGGTCGGGGTGAAGGCCGAGGTGGCCAAACAGCCAAAGGTCGAAAGAGATCTACCTCTGACGTGCCGCCTCGATCAGGAGGGGCCATTGGTGGGTTCTGGAAAGTACTGGTGGTGATATTGTTGCTTGGCCTGGGCGGGCTGAGTTATTTTTTCGTACAGGAAACCGAGCACCTTGCCTTGTTACAAAGTCGGTTTGATGTTTTGGAGTCCAAAATTGTCTCCACAGATGAATCTCTCAACCAGTCAGGAACTGCGCGCGGTATAAAACTTAAGAGCCATGACGAAACATTGGATAAGCACTGGTCTGAAATTAAGAAGTTGTGGGGTGTGTCTAATGATCGAAACCGCAAGAAAATAGAGGCGCAGGAAAAAGCCATAAAAAGCCTGGAAGCCTCCAGAGCGGCGCGTAAGAAGGATGTGGCTAACCTGACAGCTAAATTGACCAAGACGGGTAAGTCAGTGGATAGCATGGCCAGTGCTTCATTAGCAGCGAAGCTAGAAGTAAATGATATGGTGAATCAATCTCAAGATTTGGTTGATCAGCTCAACAGTCTTAAGCAAAGCCTGAAGGCTTCTCAGTTGGATTTGAAGACCCGCGTCGCCGGTAATGAGGAAGCGATTAATGCGATTGATGCATATCGCCGCCAGGTTAATCGTGATATTCAGCAAATTAAACAACAACTGGGTGCAACCCGGGCGATCCAGTAACTAGTTTAGTCATACATAGAGTTTTACCGCGGAGAGAATAAATGACTGTAATTCAACAAAATGATTTGATTGATAGCGTTGCCGATGCGCTGCAATTTATCTCCTATTACCATCCTGTGGATTTTATAAAGGCTGTACATGAAGCCTATGAACGGGAGGAGTCTAAGGCTGCCAAGGATGCTATGGCACAAATACTGATTAATTCCCGGATGTGTGCCATGGGGCATCGACCTCTGTGTCAGGATACCGGCATCATCAATGTTTTTGTGAAAGTTGGTATGAATGTGCAGTGGCAAGGTGACATGAGTGTCACTGATATGATTAATGAGGGCGTACGTCGAGCTTATAAGCACCCTGATAACGTACTTCGTGCCTCCGTGCTGGCAGACCCAGATGGTGCTCGTAAGAATACCGGTGACAATACCCCCGCCGTGATTAATTACGAAATTGTGCCCGGAGATAAGGTGGAAATTGATGTGGCCGCCAAAGGGGGTGGCTCGGAGGCTAAGTCCAAATTTGCCATGCTGAATCCATCGGATTCTGTCGCGGAGTGGGTGCTTGAGCAGCTGCCTAAAATGGGGGCTGGTTGGTGTCCGCCCGGTATGTTGGGTATTGGTATTGGTGGCACAGCAGAAAAAGCAATGTTATCAGCCAAAGAGTCATTGATGGATTCCATTGATATTCAGGAGTTACAGGCACGGGGTGCCTCAAATCGCGCAGAGGAGCTTCGTCTCGAACTGTATGAAAAAGTGAATAATCTGGGTATTGGTGCTCAGGGGTTAGGGGGGCTAACCACGGTTCTGGATGTGAAGGTGAAAGATTTTCCTGCCCATGCCGCGAATAAGGCCGTGGCATTGATTCCCAACTGTGCCGCGACTCGCCATACACACTTTGTGCTTGATGGTTCAGGTTCCGCTAAGCAGGTGCCGCCAAGCTTAGATGACTGGCCAGAAATTACTTGGGAAGTGGGCGATAGTGTACGTCGAGTCAATCTTGATACTGTGACCAGTGAGGATATTAAAGACTGGAAGACCGGTGAAACTGTTCTTTTGTCAGGCAAGATGTTGACCGGTCGGGATGCTGCACATAAGCGAATGATCGATATGCTGGCGAAGGGTGAGCAACTACCAGTAGATATGACAGGACGCTTCATTTACTACGTAGGGCCAGTTGACCCTGTGCGGGAAGAGGTTGTTGGGCCTGCCGGACCTACCACGGCAACCCGTATGGATAAATTTACCCGTACCATGCTGGAGCAAACGGGCTTGATGGGCATGATTGGAAAAGCAGAACGTGGGCCGGTAGCTATTGAAGCGATCAAGGACAATGAGGCGGTTTATCTGATGGCCGTGGGTGGGGCCGCCTACCTTGTATCAAAAGCGATAACAGGTGCCAAAGTGGTCGCTTTCGAAGACCTGGGTATGGAAGCGATTTATGAGTTTGAGATTGTGGATATGCCAGTTACGGTGGCAGTGGACTCCAGAGGAGAGTCTGTTCACCAAACAGGACCCCAAATTTGGAGAGCAAAGATTGAAGAGCACGCATTAAATCTGTAATCGTTAAATCAGAGTTTGTCGGAAAAACCGGAAGTTATCTTCCGGTTTTTTCTTATTAAAGTTGCGTGGGTCTGTAGTCTCAACTATCTTCTAAAAAGGCGTTTCTTGGGTATGACAGAAAAAATTGCTTAATATTTGAGCAATAACCCCTAGTTTAGTAATGATTTTCATTAAAAAATGTACTTTTTTATAGTAAAAAAAAATGCAAAGAAAAAGAATATTACATAAAAATGTATTATTATTGCGGCAACTGCTAGATGGCGGTTAGGCGGGGATGCCTGTAGTTTTCAAATAGAAATTGGGGAATATTATGAAAAAATTACTTATAGCGGTTGGTGGTTTGATGCTGGCTGTTTCTATGTCTGCACAGTCTCAAGAAGGATTGTATGTTGGTCCATCCTTGAGCTATTACTATCTCGATAGTGATCGAGTGGTTAGTGGGCATGATGAATCGGGTATTACGAGCTTCAATATTGGTTATAAATTTTCTAACGACTGGGCTCTTGAAGCATCATACGGCAGTGATGTATCTGGTGATGATTTAGAAGTTGTGCAGCTGAATGCTTACTATTGGTTTGGTGAGGACGATGGCGGCTGGCGCACTTATGCCGTTGGTGGTTATGCCTACTATGACCGTGAAGGTGCAAAGAACCTTCAGATAGAAGAAGAATATACTCATCAGCTCCAGGCTGGTTTGGGACTGTCTAACATGATCACTCCACAGTTGGAATTTCATGGTGATATACGGGCGCTAAACAAAGTTCGTGGTGAAGGAAAAGGTAGCATGTGGGATGCTTCTGTGAACCTGGGTGTAAGGTACTACTTCAACAAGCCTGCTGCCCCAGTGGTCGCGGCGCCAGTGGAAGTACGTGAACCAGAACGTGAGCCAGAAACACGTACTCTTACGGTTAAGCTCAATGTTGAGTTTGAATTTGACAAAGCAGATGTCCGCGCAATTTATGGTGATGAGCTGGAAGCTATAGCTAATGCCATGAAAGTGCATGAAGACATTACTCTGGAGCTGGAAGGACATACTGATTCACTTGGTAAGGAAGACTATAACCAAGATTTATCACAGCGTCGTGTAGATGCTGTTAAAGCCAAGATTAGTGAAGATTACGGTATAGATGTTAGCCGTATCACTACTACTGGTTATGGTGAGAGTCGTCCGGTTGCTGATAATGACACTGATGAGGGCCGTGCCCGTAATCGTCGTGTTGTTGGTGAGATGACCTTTACTGAGGTGGTAAAATAACCCCTGGGTAGATATCTCATGCTAGCTATTAAAAACGGCGTCTTAGGACGCCGTTTTTTGTGGGTGTTTTTCATTGCTAAGGTTGCATAGAAGCACCAGTTGTTCGAACGGGTCATGGCTATGGCAAATACACTTTATTGGCACGATTACGAAACCTTTGGCATAGATCCTTCTCGCGATGGTCCCTCTCAGTTTGCCGGTATTCGAACAGAC
>JBALVP010000080.1:0-7223 GCA_036961395.1 Porticoccus sp. | reverse complement strand
GCTGGATCACTACGGTTGGAAGTGGTGGAAGAAACAAACGCCGGATGCAGATCAGGTGAAACTCGAATTGGTGGATATTTGGCACTTTGGCTTGAGTATTCTGTTACTTGAAGCGGACAACCGTGATGATCTTGTCCGTGATATTGAACAACAGATCGTCAAGGCTAGCCCCACAGGGAATTTCCCTGAAGATTTGGAGGCCTTTACCCTTGTGACGCTGGAAACCAAGGGTTTTGATGTGTCGGGTTTTTCCACATTGATGGCGGGTATCGATTTGTCATTTGATGAGTTATACACCCGTTACGTGGGCAAAAATGTGCTGAATTTCTTCCGTCAGGATCATGGCTATCAGGACGGCAGCTACCGCAAACAGTGGGGTGGCAAAGAGGATAATGAGCATTTGGTGGAGGTCGTGGCAGAACTTGATCACACCAGTGCTGGTTTTAAGGACGACCTGTATCAGGCGCTGGAACAACGTTACTCACTAGGCTGACACCGTAAATTGATGATAAACGCTCCCTCAATGGCTGATAGTGAGGGCTTGGGAGCGTGAATCAAAAAACGTACAATGGCGCCCCCGGATAATCTCTAACTTGTAACCCTTGGCTATCAACAACTGACACCATGACAGAATCTTCTTCTCAAAAAGAACAGCTTGAATTCAATAAGCTCTACAAGCGCCTCCGACGGAATGTGGGTACAGCGATTGCTGACTACAAGATGATTGAAGAGGGTGATGTTGTCATGACGTGTTTGTCTGGCGGCAAAGATTCGTTTGCTATGTTGGATATTCTGATCCATTTAAAAAAAACGGCCCCTATAAATTTTGACATTATTGCGGTGAACCTCGATCAAAAACAGCCGGGTTTTCCTGAGCACGTGTTACCTGATTATTTGGAAAAAGTTGGCGTTCCTTTTTATGTGATCGATAAGGACACATACAGCGTTGTAAAATCTAAAATACCCGAGGGTAGAACGACCTGTGGCTTATGTTCGCGTCTTCGCCGTGGCACCTTGTATTCATTTGCAGAAACCATCGGTGCGACCAAAATTGCATTGGGGCATCATCGTGATGATATCGTTGAAACACTGTTCTTAAATATGTTTTACGGCAGCAGGTTAAAATCTATGCCGCCAAAATTACGATCCGATGATGGTCGCAATGTGGTGATACGTCCATTAGCTTATTGTAAGGAAAAAGACCTGATTGCTCTTGCCGTGCACAAAGCATTTCCTATCATTCCCTGTAATCTCTGTGGATCTCAAGAAAATTTACAGCGGCAAAATATCAAAGCAATGCTTCACGACTGGGAAAGGCAGTATCCTGGGCGAGTAGAAAATATATTTCGTTCCATTCAGAATGTATCGCCTAGCCAGCTAGCAGATGTAAACCTTTTTGATTTTCATAGCCTACCATTGGATAGAGAGAACGAAAAAGAAGAACACGAGTATGGGAGTGCCGTGGTTAGCTCTTCTAATATTCAGACAGGTGTTCAGATTATTGATGCGGCTTTGATTGGCTGACATGTCGTAGCTTCAGTATTACCCCTCATAATACAGCGTTTTATTTGCCTCCAATCGATGACCAATCATCTTGCCGTAATTAAACATCCAGGTTGAAGTTGTTTTAATGCGGTCTAGCCAAACTAAAAATAACTACTGCTAAGTTAGACGCCATTTGAATTTGAGTAGGCATAAATTAAGTGTCGTGTTCTGACTCAACAAAAGTACAAAACCTGAACTTCTTAGACTAAGCTAGAAAGCGTAAGTGTGGAAAAGTGAGCTTTAAACTTGTAATAAACACCTAGAAAGCATCGGTTAGTCTATGTGCTCTCTTGCCAGTTTTTTGTCAAAAAAGGGGACAGGTTATGTTTGATAAAAAGATTATGCTCGGTGCTGTGTTGGGGGCATTACTCGTCGTAGCATGGTTTGGTTCTGGGAATGGGCCGTCGGTTTCCACTGCTGTTGCTGAAAAAGTAGAGGCAGCACCAGAGGCATGGTCTCCAGTTGGCCCTTATCCAAAACACGATGTTTATTACCCGGGTACTGAGAAACTTGGGTCCGATGAGATGCGAATCATCGCATGTGGTACCGGTATGCCGACACCGCGTTTGAAACAGGCGGCCGCCTGTTTTCTGGTAGAGCTAGGTAACGGCGAAAAGTTTATTTTTGATATGGGCGAGGGTTCCTACGAGAGAATCTCAGCTTTAGGTATTCCACTGGATCAACTTGATAAAGTGTTTCTTGGCCACCTTCACTTGGACCATGCTGGCGACTTCCCAGCTTTTTACTTTACGGGGCCAGTTAACAACCGACTTCGCCCGGTACATGTATGGGGGCCTAATGGTGTGAAACCTGAATGGGGCACCAAAGCATGGGTCAAGAACATGGAAGAAATGTGGGCATGGGAAAAGGCGACCAGAGGTTCTGTAGTTGACCCTAGGGGACTTGAGTTGAAGGTTGTTGAGTTCGACTGGACCAAGGTGAATAACGTTATCTATGACGAGGGTGGGGTGGTTATTCGTACCGTTCCTGCGATTCATGGTGAGCAATCGGTCAGTTTTATTCTTGAGTGGAATGGCTTGCGATTGGCCTATTCAAGCGATACGTTGCCCTCAGTGAGTTATACCCGATATACCAAGGGAGTCGATATCTCTATCCATGAGTGTTTCCTTCCACCGAGGATGATGATGTCCAAGCTGGGGATGACAGCTTCCGAAGCGGTTTTTGTGGGCACGCAAGCCCATACTTCAGCACAAGCATTCGGTAAGCTGATGTCTATGACGGAGCCTAAACTGGCGGTTTGTTATCACTTCCAGAATGACAATGATACGGCCATTGCCGTTTACGATGATATTCGCAAGACTTACGCAGGACCACTGGATCTGGCCACAGATTTTATGGTCTGGAATGTCACCAAAGACAATATTCGTACTCGTATGGCCGTGCCTAATCACGAGAGTTTCCCCACCCCAGCACAGCGCACCAAGCAGTCACCTGATTCAATGGCAATTTTGAGTAAAATGTTTAGCAAAACCACGCTCGGTGAGGTAGAACCGGAGGCGGCAAAAGTAACGAATGCACAGATTGAGGCATTTAATAAAGCGAATGGGACTAATGTGAAGCCCGGTTTAACTGCTGTGCCATTTATGAAAAAAGAATAATCGTCAAGGGATAGTAAAGACTGAGCCTTTATGGCTCGGTCTTACATATTCTTCAGTATCGTCTGTTTGCTACATTTGGGGACAAAAATGAAGAAAGGGTTGTCGAACAAAATCAACTTAGTGTTTGTCAGTATCTTGCTGCCGGCGACGAGTATGGCGGGTGGTTTGTGGTTGAATGAATTTGGTGATCCTTCGCAGGGTCGAGCAAGTGCAGGCTCCGCAGCGGGCACTGGTGATGCTTCTAATTCAGCGCATAACCCGGCGGCCATGACACGCTTAGACGGTGAACATGTGATGGTAACGGGCGGATTTATACACTCAAAAGTTGAGTTCGACGTGAAAAGTAATGGCATGTTAAATGGTGACGGGGATGGTGGCAGTCTTGGAGATACCATACCTGTCGGTGCAGTGTTTTATACCAGTCAACTCAATGATAAAACTTGGCTGGGAGTTTCCTTTGGTGGCTGGGCTGGTGCAGGGCTTGATTACGACAATGACTGGGCTGGACGTGTTCAGACGACGGAAGTAGATTTGACCGCAATGGTTTTTATGCCATCAGTGGGGTATAAATTGACCGATCAGCTCTCTATCGGTATTGGTTTGCCCATTATGTATACCGAGCTTGAAATGAAATTGGCGGTTCCACAGGGTCCAGGCTTAAACGATGGTACTGCCAAGCTGGATGGCGATGATGTTGCCGTCGCCTTAAATTTAAGTGTGTCTTACGATTACAATGACACTACGCGTATTGGTGCTATTTATAATTCGGAGTTTGAGGCTGAATACAGCGGGCATTTAAAAACATCAGGGGACATTAAAGCGTCTACTGATACAGAACTAACCTTCGCTGCCAAAGTGCGTGTGAGCTTGAGTCATGATATGACTGATTCAACGACAGGGCACCTGAGCTGGGGCTGGGAAGACTGGAGTTCTATGAGTGATGTGATCATCAGCGCTGAAAATGGCGGTGCTAGTTTGCCAAAAAATTGGGAAGACACGTACCATTATGCTGTGGGTCTAACCCATACTATTTCCGATACCTGGCGGATCAATACCGGCATAGCGTACGACACCAATCCTAGTGATAAAACTGATCGTACGGCTGATTTACCTGTTGATAGACAGGTGCGCTACGCTTTTGGTGTAGAGCACACGCCTAGCAAAGGACCGAGTATTGCGGGTAGTCTGGTCTACGTCGATCTCGGTAGTGCTGCGATTGAATCCGATGGTTTGGGTGACGGAGGGCTCACTGGCTATAGCGGTGATTATGATACTAACGAGATGTTTATCTTTTCGATCAGTGCCAATTGGGATCTAGAATAATAGCGCTAAACATCTAAGTCTTTAGTTTTACACGCTTTCCTTTGTTAATCTCCGTCAATTAGTTTGTGTGGGTCGGCGTGATGCCGGCCTGTTTCTTTGATGATACGCTTGTCTCGTTCATTGCCGCTTTCGATACCCCATAGATGACCTTATAATGGTTTTTTCCCTCTCGGATTCTTCTTCATGAGCTATCAGGTTCTTGCCCGTAAATGGCGTCCTCGCAACTTTAATGAGATGGTAGGACAGGAGCATGTATTGCGTGCTCTGGTCAATGCGCTGGACCACGACCGTTTACATCATGCCTACCTGTTTACCGGGACTCGGGGTGTCGGCAAAACCACGATTGCCAGAATTCTGGCCAAGTGTTTGAACTGTGAACAGGGTGTTAGCTCTGTGCCCTGTGGTGAATGTAGTGCTTGTGTGTCAATTGCCGAAGGTCGGTTTGTCGATCTGATAGAGGTGGACGCGGCGTCTAGAACCAAAGTCGAGGATACCCGAGAGCTTATGGACAACGTCCAGTACGCTCCCGCCGCAGGCCGTTATAAAGTGTACCTGATTGATGAGGTGCATATGCTTTCCACCCATAGCTTCAATGCGCTGTTAAAAACACTGGAAGAGCCGCCTCCCCACGTTAAGTTTTTATTGGCAACTACTGACCCACAGAAGCTTCCGGTCACGATTCTGTCACGTTGCCTACAATTTAATCTCAAGAACCTTAGCCCTGAACGTATTGTTGAGCATTTACAGTTTGTGATGGGAGAAGAGAAAGTTCCCGCTGAAGAAGCAGGGCTATGGGCACTGGCAAGGGCCGCAGACGGTAGTATGCGGGATGCTTTGAGTCTCACCGATCAGGCCATCGCTCATGGCGGAGGAACGCTCACAGAAGTTGAAGTGGGTGCCATGTTGGGCACGATCGATCTCACTGCCATTGCCGATATAGCGCGAGGGTTGGCCAATGGTGATGGTACAGCGGTTCTCGCGGTTGTGCAGCGAATGTCAGAACATGCACCGGATTACACGGCAGCATTGGGTGATCTTCTGTCAATTTGGCACCGTGTGGCCATTGCTCAAACAGTGCCTGAGGCACTGGATAACAGGCACGGTGATTACCAGTTGGTTTTGGAGTTGTCTAAGGCGTTGAGCCAAGAGGATGTTCAGCTTTTTTATCAAATAGCACTACTGGGTCGCCGTGATATTACTTTGGCACCAGAGCATCGGGCTGGGTTTGAAATGGTTCTGTTGAGAATGCTTGCGTTCCAGCCCGTTGCTGAAAGCAGAGTTGATCCACCTGTACCGGTTGAGCGACCTGACAATGCAGAGGAGGCTGTAGCCCGCGTAAAAAAGCCTGAAGCTGCCCCGACTGCGGGCAGCCGTATATCGAAGGACACTGTGGAAGTTCCCGAGCTTAGCACTTCGGCACTCGAATCTGACGTTGAGGCTGAGCTTGCTCCTGAACCTGAACCGGAATTTAAGAGAACCTCGGTCTCTTCTAATTCTGAGGAGACAGTATCTCAAGTGCCAGTTTCACCAGAATCAACACCAGCGACGCCAGTTTTCGATCATCAGGTTGAGTCATCCCAAATTCCAGAGGGTGAACCCATATCCACGGAAACCTTGGCGTCACTTTCTCACGAAGCCCACAGATTTGAAGCTGAGAAGGGTTGTTTCGAAGAGAGTACCTCAGCTGATGCCTCAATGATCGAGGCATCTGCCAGTGAGAAGCCTGTTCCGTCCCAGCCGAGGTTAATAGAAAAACTACCGTTATCATTGGCTGAACCTCAGCGTTGGATAGAGATATACCAAGGGCTTTCCGTGGGTGGTGTGCTACAAAATACCGCCGCTAACCTCGTGTTGGTCGAAGTTCGTGGGAATGTCTTTCGGTTTGAGCTGGACATCAATAACAGCGCCATGTATGAGGAGACTCAACAGCACCGTCTTGCGGAAGTGCTGTCTAATTATTTTGACCAGCAGATCATCGTAGATATAGAGGTTGGCCCGGTGACCTCAGAAACACCGCATGCATTCCGGGAAAGAACGCGTGCAGAACGACAGGCAGAAGCAGTAGAAAGCTTGAAGCACGATACCAATGTGCGCCGTATACAGGATGTTTTTGGTGGTATTTTACTGGAAAATACTGTTAAACCTATAGATTAAATATATTTGGTAATATTATGAATATTAACGATTTAATGAAGCAAGCCCAGGACATGCAGGGGCAGATGAAGCAAATGCAGGACGAGGCAGCTAAGGCAGAAGTGACCGGTGAGTCTGGTGCTGGCATGGTGAAGGTTCTAATGAATGGTCGGCACGATGTGCGTAAGGTGACAGTCGACCCCAGTATCCTGACTGAAGATAAAGAGTTTCTTGAAGATCTTCTGGCTGCTGCGGTGAACGATGCGGTGAGAAAAGTAGAAGAAACACAGCGCAAACAAATGGAAAAGTTAACGGGTGGCGTGCAGATGCCCCCCGGTTTTCAAATGCCGTTTTAATCGGTTGTTCTTGATGCCCCTTTTTAGGGGTGACATGTACTCTACAAATAAGATTCTCTAAAAATATGAGAGCCTACAAATAAAGGTGGCACCGTGTTCGGCCCATTAATTGATGAATTAATCGATAGTCTTCGATGTCTGCCAGGTGTTGGCCCAAAGTCCGCTCAGCGCATGGCGTTACATCTATTAGAACGAAATCGTGATGGTGCTGTGCGGCTAGCCAATGCTATTGCGGAGTCGGCAGAGC
>JBALVP010000007.1:1846-24284 GCA_036961395.1 Porticoccus sp. | reverse complement strand
CGCTGGTGGCTATTGCTAATTACCTGGATATGTCCCCGGAAGCATTGGAAGGCGTCGCTACTTTTTACAATCTCATTTACCGACAGCCGGTGGGTGAAAAGGTTGTTTTGTTCTGTGACAGCGTTAGTTGCTGGATTCGTGGCTGTGATGGAGTGAAGCAAAAAATATCTGAAAAGCTAGGCGTCGATTACGGTGAGACAACAGTAGATAAACAATACACATTGATACCCGTGCCCTGTTTGGGTGCCTGTGACAAAGCCCCTGTAATGATGGTGGGAGATGACCTTCATACAAATCTGGACAATGAAAAAATTGACCAGATTTTTACTAACAAAATGAGTGAAGGGGAGGGCTCTTAATGGAAACAACCCAGACAGAGAAAGTCCTTACCCGAAATATTGGGCCCGATTTATTACCTACAGATATGGTTGCCTATGAAGCCAATGGTGGTTATCGGGCATTGCATAAGGCTATGTCAGGAATGTCTCCCAATGATTGTTTGGAGGAGATTAAGGCCTCCAACCTTCGTGGTCGGGGTGGTGCAGGTTTTCCCACAGGAATGAAATGGAGCTTTGTGCCCATGGGAGAGAAATGCAGCCCTGGACATAAATACTTGGTGTGCAATGCCGATGAAATGGAGCCTGGGACATTTAAAGATCGATTGTTAATGGAGTGCGACCCCCATCAGTTAATTGAAGGCATGATCCTAGCGGCTTACACCATTCAGGCTGATCGATCCTATATCTTTATTCGTGGCGAATATCTGGTGGCTATAGAGCGACTAGAGCAGGCGTTGACAGATTGTTATCAAAAAGGCTACCTCGGTGAAAATATTTTAGGCAGTGGTTACAACTTGGAAATGCATGTGCATACCAGTGCAGGCCGTTATATCTGTGGTGAGGAAACGGCGCTGATCAATGCCCTGGAAGGTAAGCGGGCTAACCCAAGAGCCAAGCCACCTTTCCCCCAGGTCAGTGGATTATGGGGTAGGCCGACCATCGTCAACAACGTAGAAACCCTTTGCAATATCTCGCACATCATCGATAAAGGTCCTGAGTGGTTTCAATCCTTAGGTATTGGTGAAGACAGCGGTACCAAAATGTATGGTGCCAGTGGCTATGTAAAAAATCCCGGTTGTTGGGAGCTGCCTATTGGCACTCCTGTTCGTGAAATTCTCGAAAAACATGCTGGTGGCATGGCAGAGGGACGAAAATTCAAAGGCTTCTTGCCGGGCGGTGGTTCAACAGATTTCCTCGTAGAGGAGCACCTTGAATTACCCATGGACTACGGTTCCATTGGGGCCGCAGGCAGCCGAATGGGTACCGGTACCATGATTGTTTTGGATGATAAAACCTGTCCTGTGGGGATGGTGTTGAATTTGTTGCGATTTTTTGCCCATGAATCTTGTGGTTTTTGTACTCCGTGTCGCGAAGGTCTGCCCTGGACTCGACAGGTTCTGGAGGATATTGAAGCAGGTCGTGGCCGCAAGGAAGACTTGGAAACGCTCGCCCATCAGGTGAAGTTCATTGGTGCTATTGGCAATACCCACTGTGCGTTAGCACCCGGTGCCATGGAGCCACTTCAGAGTGCTATGAAATATTTTGGTGATGATTTTGAGCGCCATATTGAGCAGGGGTGCTGCCCCTATACGGTAGACATGAAGGCACAAGATATAAGTGCTGAAGGGGAGCGTGACTAATGCCCACAATCTACATTGACGGACAAGCTTACGAGGTAGAGGAAGGAAAAAATCTCCTGGAAGCCTGCCTGAATTTGGAGTTGGATTTACCCTATTTCTGTTGGCATCCGTCCATGGGTTCTATTGGCTCCTGTCGTCAATGTGCCATGGTGCAATACCAAAATGAAGAAGATACCCAGGGTCGTATTGTGATGGGTTGCATGACGCCGGTCACTGATGGTGCCAGATTATCTTTGAATGGTGAAAGAGCCAGTGAATTTAGGGAATCTATCATTGAATCTCTGATGTTAAACCATCCCCATGACTGCCCCGTCTGTGCTGAGGGCGGGGAGTGTCACTTGCAGGATATGACAGTGATGGTTGGGCATCGTGATCGCAATTATCGTGGTAACAAGAATACCCACCGCAACCAGTATCTGGGCCCATTGATTAATCACGAAATGAATCGCTGCATTAGCTGTTATCGCTGTGTGCGTTTTTATCGGGACTATGCGGGCGGCACTGATTTGGAAGCGTTGGCATCCCACGATCATGTGTATTTTGGCCGCCATCAGGACGGTGTACTGCAAAGTGAATTTGCGGGAAATTTAGCAGAAGTCTGTCCCACGGGTGTGTTTACCGACAAACCTCTGCTCAATGATTACAGCCGTAAGTGGGATCTGCAATCGGCACCGTCCGTTTGTGTTGGCTGTGCCGTAGGCTGTAATACTTCCCCTGGTGAACGCTATGGCAGATTGAAACGTATTCAGAACCGTTATAACCAGCAGGTCAATGGCTACTTTCTATGTGACCGTGGTCGTTTTGGTAGTGATTTTGTTAACAGTGAATCCCGGATTAATTTTGCTGGAATTAAACAGACGGATGGCAGTTATCAGGCCGTTAAAGCGGATGACGCTTTGAGTCAGGTGGCAAGTTTTTGTCAGCAGGGAACCGTGGCTGCTATTGGCTCTCCCCGTGCGTCAGTAGAAGCGAATTATTTATTACGCCGGCTTGTGGGTAACCAACTATTTTCTACTGGTATGAGTGATTTAGATCAGACGTTGGTTCAGCAGGTTTTCGATACTCTGAGTACAACACGGGCTATTAGCCCTTCTCTCCATCAAATTGAATCTGCTGATGCGGTATTGATTCTTGGGGAAGACGTCAGTAATACCGCGCCACGATTGGCCCTTGCCCTGCGTCAGGCGGCTCGAAACAAAGCTTTGGCATTAGCGGCGGATATGCGCTTAGAACCCTGGATGGATGCGGCCATTCGTAATCTGGCTCAGGATCAATATAGCCCCGTGTTTATAGTCGGAGTTCACGACAGTCGCCTCACTGATATTTCTGAAACCAGTATTTCACTGGCTCCAGATGATATTGCCCGATTGGGTTTTGCTGTGGCCGGGGAAATAACAGGAGCGTCTATTGGTGGGCTGAGTGATGAGCTTGCCGCATTGGCTGGGACTATCGCTTCAGCATTAAAAACCGCTAAAAACCCATTAATTGTCTCTGGCACCAGCTTGATGAACTCGGCGATTATTCATGCCTCGGCAGCCGTAGCGGAGGCTCTTTCGGCGGATAAAAGCACCATGCTCAGCCTGAGTGTTCCGGAGTGTAATAGCCTCGGTGTGGCTATGCTGGATGGTGGTGAAGGCATGGGGTTCGATGCGCTGACAGCAAGTGCAGAGCAGGGCGAGATTGATACATTGATCGTGATGGAAAACGATCTTTATAGGCGTGCACCTGTTGAAGTTATCGATCAGTTGTTGGGAAATATCAAACATCTGGTGGTATTGGACGTTTTGGATAATGCCACCTTGTCAGCATCTCAGATCGCATTGCCAGTGGCTACTTTCGCAGAGTCTGAAGGAACTTTGGTCAATAGTGAAGGACGGGCACAGCGGTACTATCCGGTATTTGTGGCGGAAGACGACAGGTTGCCCAGTTGGCAATGGTTGTCGGAGCTAGGTCAGGTGTTGGGCTTATCCGGATTTGATCAATTACAGCATTTCGATCAGGTGGTGCAAGCCTGTGCGCAGGATACCCCAGCATTGTCTGACATCACTGCTGCTGCACCAGATCATCAGTTCCGTAATCGTGGATTAAAAATACCTCGACAGCCTGTGCGCTACAGTGGCCGTACCGCAATGCTGGCTAACGTATCTGTCCATGAGCCGAAACAGCCTGTGGATGAGGAGACACCACTGTCATTCAGTATGGAAGGGTTGAATGTTGGGCAGCCCAGTTCACTCATGTCCTCCAGTTGGTCCCCGGGTTGGAACTCCAATCAGTCCATACAGAAATTTCAGGATGAAGCTGGCGGTGTCATTAAAGGTGGATCTGCAGGTGTAAGGTTGATTACTCCTGGGCAGGGCGTTGGTTTGGGGGTGGGTGGTACTTCTATTCCAGAGGCCTTTACGTCTTCGGACATTGAATTATTACTGGTTCCTGTTTATCGCGTGTTTGGTAGTGATGAATTGAGCCATGAGGCACCGGCTATTAATGAACTGTCAGGTGATGCGCAACTCATTTTGCACCCGAATGATGCAAATAGCCTTCTGGTTGCCGATGGTGATGGTGTTACCGCGATAGTCGGTGATGCAGAGGTTTCTCTCGAAGTGTTGATTGCTACTTCGATCGCTAGTGGCTGCGTTGGTATTACCGTGGGAATGCCAGGCACTCAATCACTGATTATTGGCTCAGCCGTGTCACTGCAAAAGGCCAGTGATTGGCAGCGTCTAAAACCTCAATTGATTGCTACTGATAACCCAAATGCCCCCAACTGTGGAGTGCAAAGTGGGGTGTCTTGTGTCTGATGGCATGATCATTCTATTTGCTTTCATCGTACTGGTGGGCGCAGTGGGTGGTGCTGCCGTGATGACTTGGTGGGAACGTCGTTTGCTCGGCATTTGGCAGGATCGCTATGGACCCAACCGATTGGGGCCGTTTGGCATTCTTCAGGTGGCCGCAGATATGATCAAATTACTGACCAAGGATGACTGGGTACCACCATTTTCTGACAAGATCGTCTTTATCTTTGCGCCCACGGCTATTGTCATGGCGATGATGTTGGGTTTTGCGGTTGTTCCTTTTGCGCCGCAGCTTCAGATTATCGACATGAATATTGGTCTGCTGTTTTTCCTCGGTATGACCTCACTGGCGGTGTACAGCGTATTGCTCGGGGCACTGGCCTCTAATAATAAATATGCGCTGTTAGGTGGATTGCGCTCTGCCGCTCAGATGGTCAGCTATGAAGTGTTTATGGGGTTGTCGCTGATGGGTGTGGTGATGCTCTCTGGTAGCTTCAATCTTAGGGTGATTGTCGAAGCACAATCGGACGGGTGGTACTGCTTCTCGCAATTCCTCGGATTATTTGTTTTTACCGTTGCGGGTGTTGCTGAAAGCCACCGGCTGCCGTTTGATTTGCCTGAAGCGGAACATGAACTCTGTGCGGGCTTCCACACCGAATACGGCGGCATGAAGTTTGGCATGTTTATGCTGGGCGAGTATCTGGGGCTGATATTAATTTCCAGCATGATTGTTACTTTATTCTTTGGCGGTTGGCTCGGCCCTTGGCTCCCGCCCATTGTTTGGTTCGGTCTTAAAACCTTTATTGTCATCTGCTTTTTCGTTCTGTTGCGAGCCGCCATCCCTAGGCCTCGATATGACCAGCTCATGTCCTTGGGTTGGAAAATTATGCTGCCACTGACACTGATTAATTTGGTGTTCACGGGTGCGATCGCACTTTGGCTGACTAACGGAGGTACAGCATGATTAGTCAGCTGCGCACCATGTGGCGAGTTTTAATGCATACCTTTACTCCCGCTGAAACCGTTCAATATCCCGAGGAAAGACCCTATCTGGCGCCGCGTTATCGTGGCCGTATTGTGTTGACCCGAGATCCTGATGGTGAAGAGCGTTGCGTGGCTTGCAACCTCTGTGCAGTGGCTTGCCCGGTAGATTGCATTGCGTTACAAAAAGGGACTCGTGAGGATGGGAGTTGGTATCCAGAGTTTTTCCGCATCAATTTTTCCCGCTGCATTATGTGTGGCATGTGTGAAGAAGCATGCCCGACCTACGCGATCCAACTAACGCCAGATTTCGAGATGTGTGAGTACGATCGTCAAAATATGGTGTATGAGAAAGAACATTTGCTGATTAGTGGTACGGGTAAATACCACGATTATAACTTTTATCGAGTGTCCGGAATGCAAACAGCCTGGAAAGATAAGGGTGGGGCAGAAAATGAAGCGCAACCCATTAATGTTAAGAGTTTGTTGCCATGAATCGTGGGGTAAGTGAGTTGGTTATTCTTTCTGCTGAAGGAGCGCTGTCCTTAAGGTCTCTGTTTTTAAGGACATGGGCCTTAACAGCAAGGAGGGCAGCATGCTGGAGTTAATCCTGTTTTATATGGCAGCGACCATTGCACTGGTGTCTACCATTCTGGCGCTGACCCGGGTGAATGCAACCCATGCCCTTATCTATCTAATCTTGTCATTACTGGCGGTGGCAGTTATTTTTTATCTGATTGGCGCTCCCTTTGCGGCGATGCTTGAAGTGGTGATCTATGCAGGGGCCATTATGGTGTTGTTTGTCTTTGTCATCATGATGCTCAACCTGGGTGAGAAAGGTGATCGCCGAGAGAAAAAATTACTTAACCCTCAGGTTTGGATTACCCCTGTGATCCTGGCAGTACTATTGCTGGTGGAGCTGGTGCTGGTTCTTTCGCAGAGCGCTCCGGCTGAAACCCAAGGATTGATATCCTCCAAGCAGGTGGGCATGACCCTATATGGCCCCTATGTGCTGGCCGTTGAAATTGCTTCGATGTTACTGATGGCCGGTTTAGTGGGTGCTTATCATCTTGGCCGACGCTATTTGGAAGAAGGGGGTAATAGCTGATGGATGGTGTCAGTATTCCTCTGGACCATGTCCTGTTGTTAGCTTCCCTGCTGTTTATCTGTGGCCTTCTTGGGTTGATGATGAGACGAAATGTCATTTTTATTCTGATATCTCTGGAAGTGATGCTCAATTCTTCGGCAGTGGCCTTTGTCGCCGCAGGAGCTCGTTGGGGGCAGGCCGATGGTCAGGTTATATTTATGTTGATTCTGGCTGTTGCCGCTGCAGAAGTGGCGGTGGGTCTAGGGTTAGTTATTCAAATTCAGCGCCGCTTTAAAAGCCTGGATATGGATGATGCAGACAGGTTGAGAGGTTGATCCAGATATGCTGAAACTGCTGCCCTTAATTCCACTCTTTCCACTGGTTAGTTCAGTGTTGTTGATGGTGACCACCGGAAAAATGCCGAAACGGTTGGTGGCGATTCTGGGCGCTGGCTCCGTAGGTTTGTCGGCTATTACTACTCTGTTGGTTGGCCTCGCTTTCATGGAGACAGGGCAACCCCATCACCAAGTATTGTGGACCTGGATGCACGTGGGTGCATTTTCACCTGATATTGCCTTCTATTTAGATGGTCTAACTCTGGTCATGATGTCTGTCATTACTGGTGTTGGGTTTCTCATTCACCTGTTCTCCACCGAGTTTATGGAAGAGGATGTCAGTTACAGTCGTTACTTTGCCTATTTAAATATGTTTGTTTTTGCCATGCTGATACTGGTGATGGCAGACAATTTATTATTGCTCTACCTAGGCTGGGAAGGCGTCGGTGTCTGCAGTTATCTGCTGGTCGGGTTCTGGTATCAAAACCCGGATAACGGGCTGGCCGCTCGTAAAGCATTCGTGGTAACCCGGGTGGGCGATACTGCAATGGCACTGGGTTTATTCCTGCTATTTACTGAATTGGGCACCTTGGATATTCAGCCTATGGCGGCCGCTGCCAATAGCCAGTGGCAAGTGGGTGATACGTTGCCTGTGTTGGCTTGTCTGTTGTTGTTGGGTGGCGCAGTGGGTAAGTCAGCTCAATTGCCACTGCACACATGGTTACCCGATGCTATGGCCGGCCCTACGCCCGTTAGTGCCTTGATCCATGCAGCAACGATGGTCACCGCTGGGGTTTATCTCATTGCGCGTACCCACGAACTATTCTTGTTGGCTCCTCCAGCAATGTTGGCGGTGGCGCTGGTAGGGTTAATCACTTCTCTTATGGCAGCCTCTACCGCACTGGTTCAGCATGACATCAAGCGGATTCTTGCTTATTCCACTATCAGTCAAATTGGGTATATGTTTTTGGCGTTGGGCGTCGGTGCCTGGACGGCAGGTATTTTCCATTTAGTAACCCATGCCTTTTTCAAGGCATTGTTATTCCTGGCAGCAGGTGCGGTGATTCACTGTTTGCACCATGAGCATAATATTTTCAAGATGGGTGGTTTGCGTACTCGTTTACCGGTGGTTTTCTGGAGTTTCCTTATTGGTTCTGCTGCCTTGGCAGCGCTTCCACTGACGTCAGGGTTTTTCAGTAAGGATATGATTCTTTTACAAGCCTATGAACTACCGGGTGCAGGCCCTTGGTTGTGGGCTGGTGGTTTGCTAGGAGCGTTGTTGACAGCTATTTACAGTTTCAGGCTGGTATTTGTGGTGTTCTTTGGAAAAACACAAATGGAACCCGATAAACAACCCGGTTCTCGTATGGCAGTGCCGCTGTTATTACTGTGTATTTTGTCGCTGGTTGGAGGGTTTTTTGCCCTGCCATTGGTGCCATTGGAGTCTGTGTTTCCTTCTGCAAGTGAACATCATCCCAGTCATTTGATAGAAGGTATTTCTATGGCCATCCCACTCATTGGTTTGGCAATTGCTTACTTTATTTACCTAAGTGGCCAGCTCAATGTTGATAACTTGGTTAATTCGGCACCGGGGCAAATGTTAAAAAAATTCTGGTTCAGTGGTTGGGCCATGGACTGGGTCTACGATAGATTGTGGGTTCGACCTTATAAGGGGTTGGCCACTATGCTTCGTGGCGAGTGGGTGGATGTTATCTATAACTCGATAGTCAAAGTTTGCCAGCAGCTCTTTGTAGGGTTAAGTCATACCCAAACTGGGCGATTACGCTGGTATGCCACGAGCATGGTCTTCGGTGTCATTGTGGTGATTGCCTTGTTATTGGGGGTTGTCTGATGGTCTTGGTTAACCTGATTCTTATTCTATTAGCTGGTGGTGTCATAGCTTGGTTGGCAGAGCGACAACATCCTCTTTTACCTCGCTGGATTGCACTGATTACCATCCTGTTTGACCTTGGATATTTCCTCACATACATGAGTGACTTGTCATGGTCGCAGATAGCGATTGTTCCGAATCCGACCGATGCGACAACTTGGTTACTTCACTATAAGGCTGAATGGATCCCCCGCTTTGGTATTAGTTTTGAGCTGGCCATGGATGGGTTAAGTTTGTTGATGGTCATCCTGACATTGGTTTTAGGCGCTGTCGCGGTGAGTTCCTCCTGGACGGATATCAAGCAGCGAACCGGTTTTTTTGAGGCTAATCTGCTTTGGACGCTGGCTGGTGTACTCGGTGTTTTCCTGGCGCTAGATTTATTTTTGTTCTTCCTGTTTTGGGAAGTCATGTTAGTACCAATGTATTTGATGATAGCCATTTGGGGTCACGAAGGTCGTGGCTATGCGTCCATGAAGTTTTTCATCTTCACCCAAGTGAGTGGTTTGATGATGTTGCTGGCAATTTTGGTGCTGGTCATGCTGAACCACAGCAATACGGGTGTTTATAGCTTCAGCTATTTTGAGTTACTCGACCACAAGGTCGGTGGAGATATTGCGTTCTATTTAATGCTGGGTTTCTTTGTGGCGTTCTTGGTGAAGCTGCCGGGTTTCCCCGTGCATACCTGGCTGCCGGATGCTCACACCCAGGCACCCACTGCGGGCAGTGTGATTCTCGCTGGAATACTTTTAAAAACAGGAGCTTACGGTCTAATTCGTTTTGTGGTTCCGCTGTTTCCCAATGAAGCCTTGGCGTTCTCTCCCATCGCAATGGGGCTGGGCGTTGCAGGGATCATCTACGGTGCAGTGTTGGCGTTGGGGCAGGATGATTTCAAGCGGTTGGTGGCTTACAGCAGCGTTAGCCATATGGGTTTCGTTCTACTGGGTGTGTTTGCCTGGAATGCTCTGGCTCTTCAGGGTGCAGTGATGCAGATGATCGCCCACGGCTTCAGTACAGCAGCTCTCTTTATGATCGCAGGTTCCCTTCAGGAGCGGATGCATACCCGGGATATGTCAAAGATGGGTGGTCTTTGGCAAAACATGCCTCGGATGGGCGCTGTGGCGATGTTCTTTGCCTTGGCCTCGTTAGGCTTGCCAGGTCTGGGTAATTTTGTAGCGGAATTCATGGTGTTGGTCGGGCTCTTCGCTGTGGCTCCCTGGATAGCGGCAGTGGCTGCTCTTGGGTTAATTGTCGCGGCGATCTATTCGCTGATGATGATGCAACGAGCTTTTCAGGGCAAGCCAGATGAAGGTCGTCGATTGCCTGATTATGGGCTCAGGGAAATGCTGACCATGACGGTAATGATTGTGGGTTTGATATGGCTGGGTCTTTATCCTCAGCCTGTACTCGACACGGCCCAGCCAGTACTGGATAGCCTAATGCAGATGGTGGGTAGTGTGGCTGAGCCTACAAAGGTTGCGGGGTTGATGCCATGACGATGATTGAGCTTCAGTCGATACTGCCGTTAATAGTGCTGTCCATTGCTATAGTGCAGCTGATGCTACTGATAGCCTTTCGGCGTGGACATGCGCTGACTGCTGGGTTTACCGTGGCTGGTTTACTGCTGACACTGGCGTCTATTCCTCTGGCGGTAGCGGTCGGCCCACAGCAGCTGTCGCTGCTAAGTGTTGATGCCTTCGGTATGTTTTTCACGGTACTGCTGTTGGGTGTTTCTCTGGCGAGTACGTTGTTGGCTTGGGAGTATTTGAGGCATCGCAAGGCACGCAGTGAAGAGTTTTATCTATTGCTGTTGCTGGCCACTCTGGGCGCGTTGGTGTTGGCTTTTGCCAATCATGTGGCTTCACTGTTGTTGGGTATGGAATTGCTGGGTGTATCGTTGTACACGATGATTGCCTATCCTGAGAAGGGAAAGCTACCGATGGAGGCGGGTATTAAATATCTAGTATTGTCTGGATGCGCATCGGCAGTATTATTGTTTGGTTTTGCCTTGATATATGCAGCGGTGGGGAGCCTTTCATTTGTTGGTATTGGTGAGCGTCTTGCTGAAGTATCAGACAATCAAGTATTGATTCTAACGGGTTCGGCGTTGGTCTTGGCCGGTATTGGTTTCAAGTTATCGGTGGTCCCGTTCCATATGTGGACGCCGGATGTGTATCAGGGTGCACCATTGCCGGTCACTGGGTTTCTTGCCACTGTCTCCAAGGGAGCAATTTTTGTTGCACTGCTGCGTTTGTTTGTGGAGGCACAATTACATCAATTCACCACATTGCTGACGGCATTGAGCGTGTTGGCTGTAGCCTCTATGTTGGTGGGTAACCTGCTGGCATTGCAACAACAGAACCTAAAGCGGCTATTGTCCTATTCCTCGATTGCCCACTTTGGTTATTTGTTAATAACGCTGGTGGCAATCGGTATATTGAGTGGAAGCAAACTGGCTGTAGAGGCGGCGAGTTATTACGTAGTGGCCTATGTGGTGACCACGTTGGCAGCCTTTGCGGTTATCAGTCTGCTTTCCAGTGATGGAGGCGATGAAAAACAGTTGGTCACAGATCTCACGGGTCTGTTCTGGCATCGGCCATTACTGGCAGGAATTTTAACGCTCTCGCTGCTATCTCTAGCGGGAATTCCCCTGACGGTTGGTTTTATTGGTAAGTTTTATCTCATTACCGCAGGTATTGAGGGCGCACTATGGGTGCTGTTGGGTGCACTGGTGGTGGGTAGCGCTATTGGTATCTATTACTACTTACGAATAATTTATGTTATGACCCTTGAAGGGGATAATAAGGTGGTTGAGCATTCAACCCCATGGTTAGGCGAATCCGTGGCGGTGTTGTTAGCTGTGCTGGTGGTCTGGTTGGGTGTGCTCCCGCAGCCGCTCATGGTTTATGTTGGTGGGTTTTTCTAACTAGGCAGAGTATGCAATTGACTGTCTGCCTAGTATTCTGAAAGTAGGTAAAAAAAAAGAAGGTCTCTTTATGTTGCGCTCAGTAGAACTCAAAGATTACATGCTTCCAAACCCAGTAACGGTGAAAGCCGATACTGACTTGTGCGATGCCGTAGAATCGATTCTGGAATACAAAATTTCAGGTGTCTGTGTGGTAGATGATGAGAATCATCTACTGGGTGTCTTGTCAGAAATGGATTGTCTGAAGGCGATTCTCAGTGCCATGTACAACGAAGAAACCAGCGTTGGTCCGGTCAGCGGGTACATGACTACGGATGTGTATTCTGTTTCGCCCCATGCCGATATTGTAGATGTGGCACAGGATATGTTGAAACAACACTTTCGTCGCTGTCCTGTGGTTCAGGATGGTAAGTTGATTGGACAAATTTCCTGCCGCCAGTTGTTGCGGGCGGTTGAAAAATTTTAAAGCTACTAGCTTTCTATTTTTCTAGGTTGTCGTAGCTGATAGATACCGGTGTTTTTAGGGCGGCTATTTGCAGGATGGGTTTGTTTGCAGATAGCCCGTGGTTCAGTGGTGCTATGTGCCGTCAGTGCAAATTGACCGCCGGTATCAGATTTTCATTACGGACCTGTTTCTTACCGAACTGCATCAACAGTAGGTAGCCAGTTAGCATAATCAGCAGCATGGCCCCGGTCCACAGCAGAGATTGTTGTGGGTGAGAAGGCAGTGTACCTAGCTGATAGACGATAACCGCTACAGAGTAGGCCAATAACGTATTCCATGTGGCTGAGAAAAAGGCCCAAGCCCCACCAGCTTCCTTATAGATTGCGCCCAGTGTTGCTACACACGGCATGTATAACAGCACAAACAAGATGTAGCAAAAGGCGCCTAACTGGCCATCAAATAATTGTTGCATCAGCGTGATGGTGCTGAGTTCTATCTCTTGTGCTTCCGCAGAGGCCTGTTCGTCCGTTAAGTCACCAAGGCCGAGGCCTAGGGGGTCACCCCACATCTCATTCACTTCTGCAAGGTTTTCAGGGATGGTATTAAAAGCTTCGGAGAGCATGGCGCCAATATGTACTGATTCTTTTGTCGAGGGGCCATTGCCGCTACGCGCCATATCTGAGTAGAGAGCGTCTAGTGTGCCAACCACGACCTCTTTGGCAAAAATCCCACTGAATATACCCACTGTGGCTGGCCAGTTACCTTCCCTTACACCCAGCGGTTCTAATATTGGGGTAATCGTTTTACCGATAGCCGATAGTAGGGATCGTTCGGTATTCTCATTGTTGAAGCTGCCGTCTGTACCAATGGAATTAACAAAATTTAATGCGATAACCACGATAACAATGGCCTTGCCAGCTCTGAGTAAGAAGCCTTTTAGTCGTTGCCAGCTATGTATTAGTAGCCCTTTTATGGTGGGAACATGGTAGCTGGGTAGCTCCATAATAAAGGGGGTAATTTCGCGGCTAAGCATTTTTCGGCGAACTAGCATGCCGGTTAATACAGCAAGAGCAATACCAATAATATAGAGGCCAAATACGACATTCTGACCATTCTCGGTAAAGAAGGCCGTGGCAAACAAGATGTAGACCGTTAGCCTGGCGCCACAGGACATGAAAGGTGCCATTAAGATCGTTAACAGGCGGTCTTGATGTGAGTCCAAGACGCGGCTAGCCATGACGGAAGGTACATTACAGCCAAAACCCACTACTAGAGGAACAAAGGACTTCCCGGGTAGACCGATGCTACGCATTAAACGGTCGAGGATAAATGCTGCTCGGGCCATATAGCCGGAGTCTTCCAAAAAGGTCTGGAATAGAAACAGGGTGCCTATTATGGGAAGGAAGCTGGCAACCAGTTGTATACCACCACCGGCGCCATCTGCAACCAATGCAATTAGCCACTCAGGTAGATGAAGGGCCGTGAGCAACTGTCGTGGTAACTCTACAAATAGCGCCCCGGCGGTGATATCAAAAAAATCAATAAAAGCGCCACCAAAATTGATGGTCACCATAAACATCAGGTACATCACCCCGAGAAAAGCGGGGAAAGCCAAGTATCGATTTAGCAGGATGGCATCAAGATAATCTGAAATCGATTTTTTATGCTGGGTGTCATGATGGACAGCACCGGCAGTGACTTTGTTGATCCAGCTGTAACGGTCAGTAATCAGGGCATCAGCGGCACTGCATTTGAGCTGTTGCTCAAGTGTATCTACCTCAGCCTCCATCTGGCTCTGTAAGTCTTCTGGAAACTGACTGAGTACCGCTGCATCTCGTTCCAGAGCGGCTGTTGCTTGTAATCTTGATACGTTTGGATCATGTTGTGTCATCAATGACAGAAGCTGTTTGGCGGTATTTTCCAGTGGTTCAGAGACAGTAACCGGGAGTGGTTTGAAGTTTTGTTTGTGCAGATAGTTACTGGCCACATCGACCAGTGTTCCCACACCTTCACTGCGGCTCGCCACCAGTGATACCACAGGAAAACCAATTTTCTCGGAGAGCTCGTAGGGGTCAATGTGAATGCCATTTTGATCCGCAACATCCATCATGTTTAGTGCGATGACTAGCGGAATACCCGCATCCATTAATTGCGTCGTGAGATAAAGGCCGCGTTCAAGACAAGAGGCATCAATAATATTAATAATCAGATCGGCAGAGCGCTCCAGTACAAATCGTTGAGCGATTTGCTGGTCAAGCGAGTCATCTTCACAGGAAACATGCAAAGAGTAGGTGCCAGGCAAATCCACCACTTGAAAGGTGGCATCAGCATGTTTAAATTGGCCGGTTTTTTGTTCAACGGTGACACCAGACCAATTACCTACCTTTTGGTGGGTACCTGTTAATGCGTTGAATAGGGTAGTTTTGCCACAATTGGGGTTTCCTACCAAAGCAATAGTGAATTCTTGGTTCATAGTTGTTCCACTATCATCCCTGCGGCTTCATAGCTTCTTAAGCTGAGACGGAACCCTCTAACAAGAATAGCGACCGGGTCACCCAAAGGGGCTCGGTGCTGCACCAAGAATGGTGTTCCGGGTGTTAACCCTAAGCTCATCAGTCGGTTCCGGTATGACTCAGGAACATCCTTGAAGCCACTTACCCGGGCATGGTCGCCTGTTTGTAGTTGATCGAATTGCATACTTATAAATGGTATAGATTGCCTTGAATGATAATGATTATCAGTTATATTGAGGGCGGAAGCAATAAGTACTTATTCTTTGTGGGGGCTTTTCATCAATCCAGTTGATTTAGAACAACCACCTAATTGTTGAGTTGAGGTGTTAAACGTAGATTGAAATAGATGGTAGAAAAGCACGCAGCTGGGATGCGTTGTCATATTGGTGAAATTAGTTCAGCGATTGTAAAAGCACCAAGGTGTTATTACGTGTGTTGTCTATGGCATTGGTAATGGCATCTGCGTTCTCTTGATTACTGCCCAGACCCTGCCAGTGGTCTCCCCAGGTCTTTACCAGCTCATTCGCACTTTCCGTTGCCGGGGGTGGTAACAGGGAAGATAGATCCTGGATGGTTAAGACGTAGGCCCAACCAGTGCGAGGGTTGCCCTTGTCGAGCTCTTTGTCGTAGTGGCGATGAAAAACCAGCTGTTGGAGTTCGCCCAGCTTGAGAAGAGCTTCAAATGCAGCTGTCCGAGAATTGTGGTTTTCTTCAGTTTGTTCATGACGCCAGCTCGTATAGCTTAGACTGCTTACGGCAATGACTAGACTGATCAGCGCAACAAAATTACGGCGAAATTGTTCTAGAATACTTAGGTTAGGTGATTTCATCGATTCACTTGTAGCGCCCATAAATAGCCCTAAAATTCAGTATAAACTAGTTGCTCATAACTTAAAGATAAAGGTGGCAGAGCCACCGGTGGAATTTAATAAAAGCACAGGGGAAAGCTGTGCTCTGATCAACAGGCTGCACTATGTATAAATTAGTTTTCTTTGTTCCCTTGAGCCATGTGAATTCGGTAAAACAGGCAGTGTTTGATGCTGGAGCCGGACGTATTGGTGATTACGAACATTGTTCCTGGCAGGCGTTAGGTGAAGGCCAGTTTCGCCCATTGGCAGGGAGTTCTCCTTGTCTTGGTCAGGTGGGAGAGTTGGAACATGTTGAAGAGTATAGGGTTGAGATGGTGTGTGCTGATGAGTTAATCGAGTCAGCCGCCCGGGCGCTTTTGGCGTCCCATCCCTATGAAGAGCCGGCCTATGATATTTGGCGGCTTACCGAGGTTTTGGTGTAGGCGCTACCTAGCAACAACGCTAACAACTGGTTAGCGTCTTGGGCTGAGCCAAGGGCGGTTGATGGTACCGGTACGCACTTCAGTTCGGTTGTCTTTGGTATCTTCAAAATGATAGTGCAGGGCTAGTTCCACAACAGGGAATGCCAAACTGGTCCAGGGAATGTCCTGTTCTCGAAACAGTTCTACTTCCAGTGACTCGGCTCCAGGGCTATAGGTTAAGTTGCGCATTATGCCGCGATAGAACACATAAACCTGATTAATGTGGGGAATATCAAAAATACCACTGAGCCTGGGGCTGTCAATTTTCGCATTGGCCTCTTCCGCACATTCACGCAGCGCACCTTGCAACGTGGTTTCACCATTTTCCATAAATCCCGCTGGTAGCGTCCAAAGCCCGTACCGTGGTTCGATAGCTCGTCTGCATAGGAGTACTCGTTCATCTATAACGGGAATACAGCCAGCAATAATTCTAGGGTTTTGGTAATGGATGGTTTCACAATGGTCGCAAACATGTCGCTCACGATTATCCCCAGCGGGGATTTTTAAGCTGATGGATTTACCACATTGACTGCAAAAGTTCATAAAACATCACTAGATTAGGAAAGATACTGTTTCAGTGAGCAGTATATATAAATCTGGGGTATCTCTTAAATGGTAGGGGTATGTAAAATGGTCAGAACATGTTGAATTTAATGATACAGCGACTGAAATCTCTTCCTGTTGGGCGATCAATGCCCATTGATGATGAATTGGGTGAAGCTGCCATCTTACTTGCACTGACCCGGGAGCCGGATGATCCTAAAATTATTCTGACCAAGCGTGCTGAGCACATGACGTCCCACCGTGGTGAGGTGGCCTTTCCCGGTGGGAAATGGGAAATAGGTGATGCTGACCTATTGGAAACGGCGCTTCGGGAAACGCACGAAGAAATTGATTTGCCACCGGAGCAGGTTGAGGTGATTGCCAGTTTGCCTATTAATTGTACCCGTTACAGCATGCGAGTTTGGCCTTATGTAGGATTGGTCTCCCCCGAGCAATCACTCACTGCGAATCCCAATGAGTTGGATGCTGTGTTCCAGGTGCCGCTTCGATATTTTTTGGACCAATCTAATCTCACGGTTGATCACTTTGTAGGCCCTGACTACAGTTTGCGCATGCCTTGTTATGTCTATCAAGGCTACCGTATTTGGGGGTTCTCTCTGGTGGTGTTGGTCGACTTCCTCAACCTGACACTGGATGCGGACATTGAGCTGCACTATCCCGACAAGATTGACCTTAGGCCCGACAATATCAATTCTCAGCCTAAGTCAGATTGATTGATCAGTGAGGTTTTTTATCGGATAAGCAGTAGGCTCGTTGTTGCAACTAATAGTCAATTAGTCTGATAATTCACTCTGTTTTGAATCCCTGACCACTAACCCTTTTTGGAAAAACTATGCCCGGAACCATCACGTCACCCTGTATTTCAATCTGTGCAATGGATGAAAAAGATCTTTGTATCGGTTGCTACCGTACTTCCAAGGAAATTCGTGACTGGCTTTTGATGGAAGATGATGAGCGGTTAGACGTGATTGTGAAAGCAGCCGAAAGAGCGAGTGAGAAAAATCCCTTTATCTGATCTTATCGTCCTATGTTAAAAGAATGTGGTGTTCATACTCTATGACTTAGTGATGTAGTCTAACAAGTGACACTAGCTAGTCATCATCATCGTCATCAGAACCCTCATCACTCGTTTTAATCAGTAGGCGCCGGACTCTCAGCTTGGTCACCATCTTATTCTTCAGCCCCAGTGTTTCGAAACGGTAGCGACCAATGGTAAAGCTGACAGGGCCATCGGGAATGTTTTCCAAGTGCTCCAGCGCAAGGCCGTTGATGGTTTTAGGGCCATCGGTGGGCAGATCCCAGTTATTAGCTTTGTTGATCTCTCGAATAGTGGCTGAGCCATCGATATCGAACATGCTTTTATCCAGTGCGACAATATCGGCCTGTTCATCTTCTGCTTTATTGGTGGTGAAATCACCGACAATCTCTTCGAGAATATCCTCCATGGTTACCAGTCCTTCGACCTCACCGTACTCATCCACCACAACGCCAATACGACGCCGGTCTCTTTGAAAGTTCAGTAGCTGTTTGTTGAGCGGGGTGTTTTCCAGCACAAAATTGGGTTCGCGAGCAAACCGCTTAATGGCTTCTTTGGTTAAGTTCTCACCTCCGCCACGTAACAGCCGAGTGACGGACTTCATATGTAATAGTCCGAGCACATTATTGATGTTTCCGCTGTAGATGGGGAGGCGGGTATAGCCACTGTCGATAATGGTGTTGAGCAGTGTGTCTATGTCATCTTCCAAGTCGAGCCCCACAATTTCGTTGCGGGGTACCATAATGTCGTTCACTGTGACGGTTTCTAAATCCAGAACATTGATCAGCATTCCCTGGTGGTCTGGAATGTTTTCACTGGAGACATCCACCACCGTGCGAATTTCCTCTTTACTGAGGCTGTCATCAATACCCTTATTTGGGTTCACCCCCAAAATTCTCAACAGGCCGTTGGATAAATGGTTAACCAGCCAGACTGCGGGGTAAAACAATATTAGAAGTGGTCGTAAAATATGGCTGACGGTGAATGCGATGCCTTCCGGGTGTAGCGCCGCCAAGGTTTTTGGGGTGACTTCTGCAAAGATGAGTACTGCCAGAGTGAGCAGTAGGGCGGCAATGAAAATACCGGCATCACCGTAAAGGCGAAGAGCAATAACCGTGGCAATGGCCGAGGCCATGATATTGACCAGGTTGTTACCAATCAGAATGATACCAATCAGGCGGTCAGGGCGTTTTAAAAGTTTGTAGGCCCTCCGAGCACCATTATTGCGTTTGCGCAGATGCTTCAACCGATAACGGTTGAGCGACATCATGGCTGTTTCAGAGCCGGAAAAGAATGCAGATATTAAGAGTAGGCCGCCAAGTACACTGAAGAGCAGCCAAAGGGGGGTGTCGTCCAAAGGAGGAAAGACCTCATTTTTTTATTGGGCCAGACATGTTGAAGAAGTTTTGAGCAATTGGCAACCTTTACTGTGTGCTAGCTTAGTTGTGCGAAACAGCTCTATGGAAGAGGTCAGCTCAGGATGACCTCAATAACAAATTTACTGCCCCAGTAAGCCAGTACCATGGCGCTGAAACTAATCAGTGTCCAGCGAATAGCCGTATTTCCTCGCCAGCCCTTCACATGCCTACCCCATAACAGAATGGCGTAAAACAGCCATGCAAATAAGGAGAAGACTGTTTTGTGGGCCAGATGCTGAGCGAAGAAATCGTCAAAGAACAGAAAGCCCGTCAGTAAAGATAGAGTGAGTAATCCAAAACCGGTCCACAGTACTTCAAATAGGAGGGCTTCCATGGTTTGTAATGGGGGGATAGTTTGTAAAAGATTACTTAGGTGTTTATGACGGAGACGCCAGTTCTGGAGTGCCAATAATAGTGCCTGAAATGCAGCAATCGTCATCAAGCTATAGGAAAGAATGGAGATAAAAATGTGGGTGCCTATAGGGGCGGAGACTGACTCCGAAAAGGTTCCGCTACTTCCGGCTATCATGGTGATCGCAAGTATCAATGCTGTCATTGGGAATAACAGTAGAAACAGGTTATGCACTGGTTTGCGCAAGCTGCTAATCAGCACGATAAGGTTGATAGTGAACAGGATAATGGTGCTCATCGGGAGTAAACCAAAGTCCAGCCCCCAGTCAGTAAATACCCACCGCATACTGGTGTAGCCGTGGAGAGCGATGGCTGCTGCGGCAACCAGTTGCAATGACGAAACTCGCAAGGCTGGGTGCCTACGCAACTGCAACACTTGATAAAGAGTTGCACAAAGATAAAAGGCAATGGCTAAGGTGGCGCTAAGCATAAGTTTATTATTCGCTGTTTGAAGGCAAAGTGTGTCATAGATAGCCACGGGCGAAAAGAGGCCATGCCAAACCTGTGTTGCTTTCGGTTATACTCTCGCTCCCTTGAGTTAACAATATGATGACAAAATTCCCATGGCGATGTTTGAAAACCTAAGCGACCGCTTATCCCACTCGTTAAAGAAAATTTCCGGCAAGGCCAGTCTCACCGAAGAGAATATTCAGGAAACCCTCCGTGAAGTACGGATGGCGATGCTGGAAGCCGATGTGGCATTACCCGTAGTTAAAACCTTTGTGGAAGGTGTGAAGCAGCGGGCTTTGGGGGCTGAAGTTGGTCAAAGTCTTAACCCGGGCCAGCAGTTCCTGAAAATTGTTCAGGCAGAGCTTGAACATGTGATGGGCGACAGTAACGAGGAGCTCAACCTTGCTGCCCAGCCACCCGCTGTTGTATTAATGGCCGGTTTGCAGGGGGCGGGTAAAACCACCTCGGTGGCCAAGCTGGCCAAGTTCCTTACGGAGCGCCAGAAGAAAAAAGTGATGGTAGTGAGCGTGGATGTCTATCGTCCTGCGGCCATCAAGCAGTTGGAAACTCTGGCCGGTGAAGTGGGTGTTGAATGCTTTCCCAGCTCCTCTGATCAAAAGCCAGTGGATATCGCGCTCAATGCGCTGCAGTCGGCTAAAACCAAGTTTATGGACGTATTGCTGGTGGATACTGCCGGCCGTCTTCATGTTGATGAAGAGCTGATGCTAGAAATTCAACAGCTTCACAAGGCCGTCAATCCAGTAGAAACCCTGTTTGTTATCGATGCCATGATTGGTCAGGATGCGGTGGTTACAGCTAAAGCCTTTAATGACGCGCTACCATTGACCGGTGTGGTTCTCACCAAGGTGGATGGTGATGCCCGTGGTGGTGCGGCCCTGTCGGTACGCCAGGTGACTGGTAAGCCTATCAAATTCCTCGGTGTGGGAGAGAAGACCGACGCATTGGAGCCGTTTTACCCTGAGCGGATTGCCTCACGAATTCTAGGCATGGGCGACGTGATGTCGCTGATCGAAGAAGTCGAGCAGAAAGTTGATCGCAAGAAAGCTGAGAGGCTGGCCAAGAAAGTAGCCAAGGGCAAGAAGTTTGACCTGAATGATTTGCGAGATCAGCTACAGCAAATGAACAATATGGGCGGCTTCTCCAATATGCTCGAAAAGCTTCCGGGCATGGGCAACATGTCTCAGATGGTTGAGCAGGCGAATATGGGCAAACAGTTTGCTCGGATGGAGTACATTATCAATTCCATGACACCCGCTGAACGTAGCAACCCTGATATTCTTAATGGCTCCCGCAAACGCCGAATCACCCAAGGCTCCGGTACCACTCTTCAAGACCTTAACCGCTTACTCAAACAGCACAAGCAGATGGGTAAAATGATGAAAAAAATGAAGGGCAAGGGTATGGAGAGAATGATGCGGGGAATGGCTGGCGGCATGCCCCCCGGTGGTTTTCCTGGCGGAGGTATGCCTGGTGGTGGAATGCCGCCAGGTGGGCTTCCTCCGGGTGGCGGAAAATTCCCGTTCTGAGTCTGATGCGGAACCCATGTTAATCCATATTCAAGCAGGGTTTCACGCTATACACACCTCGATGTTTTAGATATAATCCCGCGCCTTCGCAGGTGCCCAGTTTTTGCCGGGCATTGTGCTATGTCCCTAATGTGGGTGTAGCTGCTGATAATTTTAAGACTGTTAATACAGAAGAGAAGCTTCATGGTAACTATTCGTTTGGCTCGTGGGGGCTCCAAAAAGCGCCCGTTTTATCACATCAATGTCACTGATAGCCGCAAGGCTCGTGATGGCCGCTATATTGAACGCCTTGGTTTTTTTAACCCGGTTGCCTGTGGTCAGGAAGAGCGTCTGCGCGTTGACGTTGAGCGTGTACAACACTGGGTAGGCCTAGGTGCAGGCTTGTCTGAGCGTGTGTCTAACTTGGTAAAAGAAGCCACAGCTCAAGCCCAAGCCTAATTACCAGGCTTTGGATTGTCAGGCTTCAGCAAGTATCGCCCGACTGAGATGAATCCTGTTGATTCAGTACCAGTCGATCCGGTTGTCGTTGGGCGAATTACCACTGTTCATGGCATTAAGGGTTGGGTGAAGGTCCACTCCTTCACCGAACTTGCAGAAGATATTTTTCGCTACCCACCTTGGTGGCTGAAAACACCCGAAGGCTGGCGCGAGATTGAAGTCGATCAATGTCGAACTACGAGCAAGGGGTTGTTGGTTCATATTACCGGTGTTGATGACCGGGAAGTAGCTAGGCAATATTGTAAGTTAAATATCGTTGTAGAGAAGTCACAGTTTCCTGAATTGGAGCAAGGTGAATACTACTGGCATCAGCTTGAAGGTCTCACCGTTACAACCTGTCAGGGCGATACTCGTCTTGGTGTAGTAGGCAGCTTGATGGAGACCGGTGCTAACGATGTGCTGGTGGTCAAGGGTGATAAAGACAGCCTGGACCGAGAAGAGCGGTTGATCCCTTACACGAAACAGTTTGTGTTAAGAGTTAATCTCGACGCTGGCAAGATTGATGTTGATTGGGACCC
>JBALVP010000007.1:0-1747 GCA_036961395.1 Porticoccus sp. | reverse complement strand
GCGGTTGATCCCTTACACGAAACAGTTTGTGTTAAGAGTTAATCTCGACGCTGGCAAGATTGATGTTGATTGGGACCCAGAGTTCTAGCAGCAACAATAGGATCTGTTCATCATAGTATCCAAGAATAAACAGGATCCAAGAATAAATAGTGGAGCGATGTGACAATGAAGGTAGCCCTAGTCACACTGTTTCCTGAAATGTTCGCGGCATTGACCGACTACGGTATCAGTGGGCGGGCAATTAAACAGGGCTTGCTGGATGTGGCCTTGTTTAATCCAAGAGCACATACCAGTGATCGTCATCAGACGGTAGATCATCGACCCTATGGCGGTGGCCCCGGCATGGTGATGATGATAGGGCCTCTGCGAGAGGCCATCGCCGAAGCCAGAGAATGGATCGGAGAGCAAGCGACAGTCGTATACCTGACGCCACAGGGCAGGGTACTTGACCAGAGTGGCGTAAAAACACTGGTCACCCGAGAGAACCTGATACTGGTTACCGGGCGTTATGAAGGGGTTGATGAGCGCCTTATCCAACTTGAAGTGGATGAGGAATGGTCAATCGGTGATTACGTCCTCAGTGGTGGAGAGCTACCCGCGATGGTGATGCTTGATGCGCTGATACGGCAATTGCCGGGTGCGTTGGGCCACGAGGATTCAGCCGAGCAGGACTCCTTTGCGGAAGGGCTGCTGGATTGCCCTCACTACACTAGGCCAGAGCAGTACGAGGATTTAACAGTACCTGAGATTTTACTCTCGGGTAACCACGAAAAAATACGCCAATGGCGGTTGATGCAGTCATTGAAGCGAACCTGGGAGCGACGCCCAGATTTATTAGACAGGCTGACGCTCAGTGACGAGCAACAGAAAATTTTAGACAGGGTGGTCAAAGAGTCGGCTGATGAAAGCGAATAGCTTGTTTTCCTCTCTGTGCGACGCTACTCAAAAAGGTGGCATGCCACCAACAGATAAAAGCTGAGGAGCAAACCATGAGTAACAAAAATTCAATTATTGCTGGGATCGAAGCAGAGCAGATGTCCAAAGAGCTGCCTCCTTTTGCCCCAGGTGATACCGTTGTTGTACAGGTTAAGGTAAAGGAAGGCACGCGTGAGCGTCTGCAGGCCTTTGAAGGCGTTGTCATTGGCAAACGCAACCGTGCCCTGAACTCTGCGTTCACTGTTCGTAAAATCTCCAATGGAGTTGGTGTTGAGCGTACTTTCCAGACTTACAGTCCTTTGGTTGACAGCGTGACGGTTAAGCGTCGCGGTGATGTTCGTCAGGCCAAGCTGTACTACTTGCGTGAACTGTCTGGTCGCGCGGCACGTATTAAGGAAAAACTCGCCTGAGTTCTTCTTCAGAATTAAAAAAGACACCACTTGTTGGTGTCTTTTTTTTTGCCAAATTTCTTTGCACTATATTTATTCCCCGTTTGGTTTATTCCCCGTCTGGGCACTGCTATCCATTTTTATACTGCCTTGTTCGTTTTATCTTGCCCGGTTAGAGTAACCCATGGCTATTAGCTCTTCAGACCAGCAGCTTATCGACACCTATCTGGATGCTGTTTGGATGGAAAAAGGCCTGAGTCAAAATACACTGGATGCCTATCGCCGTGATTTGCATGCCTTTGGTGGTTGGCTTTCTTCCGTCAGCCAGACATTGGTGGGAGCCTGTGGGCCAGATGTGCAACGTTATTTGGCACACCGATTTGAAGAGGGGGTGGCTGCTCGCTCTACGGCTCGTCAGCTAT
>JBALVP010000079.1:0-7401 GCA_036961395.1 Porticoccus sp. | reverse complement strand
CCTATTTCTTTTATCACCGGCAGTCGAAAGGCTCCCCATCCTAAATACTTTGTTGGTACTGGCAAGGTCGATGAGTTGTGTCAGGCGGTTGAAGAAAATACTGCTGGGCTGGTTATATTCAACCACAATTTGTCGCCCAGCCAGGAACGCAACCTAGAGCATGAACTTAAGTGTCGAGTGCTTGACCGGACCGGTTTAATTCTCGATATATTTGCTCAGCGAGCCCGCACCCACGAAGGTAAGTTACAGGTGGAGCTGGCTCAGCTGCAGCATATGTCTACACGACTGGTGCGTGGCTGGACCCACTTGGAACGACAGAAAGGCGGTATAGGCTTACGTGGTCCTGGTGAAACCCAGTTAGAAACGGATCGACGATTATTGCGTGAGCGAATCAAATCTATTCTGAAACGACTGGAAAAGGTTCGTCGTCAGCGCGATCAAGGGCGGCGATCTCGATTGCGGGCTGAAATCCCCACCGTCTCACTGGTGGGCTATACCAATGCGGGTAAATCTACATTATTTAACCGACTCACCGAGTCGGATGTTTATACAGCTGATAAGCTATTTGCGACACTCGATCCTACTATGCGTCGCATTGAACTGGACGATGTCGGCCCCACGATCTTGGCGGACACCGTGGGGTTCATTAGTCATCTACCTCACAAACTTGTTGAGGCATTTCATGCGACGTTGGAAGAAGCAGAAAATGCTTCGTTGTTGTTGCATATCGTTGACGCTCATAGTGAGGAGCGGCAAACCAATATAAAGCGGGTCAATGAGGTGTTGGAGGAGATCGCCGCACATGAATTGCCGACCTTGATGGTGTTTAACAAAATTGATCTGATGGGTGATGTGATTGCACGGATTGATCGTGATGAGCATGGCAAGCCAGTAGCAGTGTGGTTGTCAGCTCAGGCGGGCGAGGGTTGTGAGTTACTTCTTGAGGCTATTAGTGAACTGTTATCTGATGACATTGTATGTGAACGTTTTAATCTGCCACCAACGATGAGTAGGCTGCGTGCCATGTTTTACCAAAATAATGCGGTAGTGTCTGAGTCTCAAATGGATAACGGTGATATTTTGGTGGAGATTCGTATGCCCAAACCAAATTTTCTCCGGCTGCTAAAAGCAGAAGGATTGACCCAAAAGGATTTACAGGTGGTTGGTCATTCAGCGGAGCAGAAAATTGCGTAGTGCACCCGTAGCAACTTAAACAACTATCGACCTTGAAACAATAGTATTTAACTGGCGGATTGATACAATCACCAGCCGTTGAATAACGCTAAAGAATGTGGAGAACAGTATGGCCTGGAATGAACCCGGTGGCGGAAAAGATCCCTGGGGTGGCAATAACGGTGGCGATGGCCCACCGGATCTGGATGACGTGCTGAAAAATTTTAAAGCTCGCGTCGATAAGATTTTTGGCGGCTCTGGTGGTTCAGGTGATAAAAGTGGTGGTTCCAACGGCAGTTTGTTTGGCATTGTTCTTGTCGTGCTGGTTATCGGTTGGGGTATATCGGGTTTCTATCAGGTCGATGAAAAGGAGCAGGCCGTTGTATTGCGCCTGGGTAAATACCTGGATACGGTGGAGGCAGGTCTTCACTGGAATCCACCACTTGTAGACAGCGTGACTAAAGTACGTGTTACTGAAGAGCGTCAATATTCCAGTCAAGGTCAGATGCTCACAGAAGACGAAAACATTGTTGAGCTGCCATTGACTGTTCAGTACAACATTGGTGATGTGAAAGCCTTTGTTCTCAATGTAAAAACACCCGAGGCAAGTCTCCGTCAGGCGACTGATAGCGCCTTGCGCCATGTGGTGGGTAGCAGCAAATTGGATGAAGTGGTTTCCACGGGTCGTTTGAAAATTGGTGATGAGGTCAAGCTTCGGCTGCAGACGTATCTCGATAATTACGGCACCGGTATTAAAGTTCGGAAGATCAATATTCAGGAGGCCAAGCCACCTTCGCAAGTAAAGGCAGCCTATGATGATGTGATCAAGGCTAGGGAAGATCGGGAGCGGTTGATTAATGAAGCACAGACCTATGCCAATGGCATTATCCCTGAGGCTCGTGGCCAGGCCCAGCGCATGATCGAGGAGTCTAACGGTTATCTCGAACAAGTGGTTGCTGAGGCAGAGGGTGAATCCCAACGTTTTGAATCACTCCTGGCAGAATATGAAAAAGCACCAGAAGTGACGCGTCAGCGATTGTATCTAGATGCAATTCAAGAGGTGATGAGCAATAGTTCGAAGGTGCTGGTCGATGTGGAGGGGGGCAACAATATGCTTTATCTACCACTGGATAAAATTATTCAGCAGGGTTCTTCTCGCAATCAGCCGTCTTCATTCAACACCAGTGATGTGAACAGTGTCGCGGATGAGGTGATCAACAAATTACGTCGCGAAAGTAGTTCTACTACCAAGCCGCGGGGGGTGCGCTAGATGACTAGTCGATCTACAGGGTCATTGGTATTGATTGCAGTCTTGTTGCTGCTGGGTAGCAGTACCCTTTACGTGATACAGGAAACGGAAAAAGCCGTAAAACTGCGCTTTGGCCGTCTGATTGAAACCAATATTCAGCCAGGGCTGCATTTTAAAATCCCGCTGGCTGAAAAGATTCGAAAATTTGATGCACGGGTACTGACTTTAGATGCAGAACCTTCCAGTTTCTTCACTGTGGAAAAAAAGCGGTTGATCGTAGATGTGTTTTCCAAGTGGCGTGTTGTTGACGTGGATACCTACTATAGAGCTACTGGTGGCAATGAAGTAGTTGCTCAGGATCGGTTAGCTAGTCGGGTTAATGACGGGCTGCGTAACCAATTTGGTGCTAGAACACTTCACGAAGTGGTTTCCGGTGAGCGTGATCAGTTAATGCAGCACTTGACGGAGAGCCTTAATACGACAGTGCGTGATTCATTAGGTGTTGAAGTGGTTGATGTTCGGGTTAAGGGGATTGACCTCCCTCCCGAGGTGAGCGAACAGGTCTATCGCAGAATGGAAGCCGAGCGTAACAAAGAAGCTAGAATACTGCGCTCAGAAGGTGCTGAGCAAGCGGAGAAAGTCCGTGCGGATGCCGATCGCCAGAAAACGATTCTTGTGGCTAACGCGTATCGTGATGCTGAGCAAACTCGTGGTAAAGGTGATGCGCAGGCTACCGCCACTTACGCTGAAGCGTATAGTAAAGATCCCGAGTTCTATGCCTTTGTACGCAGTTTAAATGCTTACCGGGAATCCTTTGCCAGTAAAGGTGATGTGATGTTGGTAGACCCTGATAGTGACTTTTTCCGTTACCTTAATAGTAAGGAAGGAAAGTAGTACACCGGCAGTTGTTGGTGTTTACAGCCTTCGATGATCAGTTGACCTGTCTAGGTATGTTGCCCGTATAAAAATGCGGCAACATGCCTGAGACGGTGATAGAATTCCGTAACCGGGGCAACCCGGTTTTTTTACGACTGCGAGTGCAGAATTATGTGGGTTGATTTGGCTCGGGCGTTTTGCCTAATGTTAGTGCTGGAAGGCATTATGCCGTTTCTGTCTCCTGGTCGCTGGCGCAATATGGCGTCATTATTGGCCCAAGTGGATGACCGTAGTATGCGGAAGATGGGGCTGGTCAGCATGCTGCTTGGCGCCGGTGCGCTGTACTTTATCAATTAGGTGAACGTTGATCATATAGGTGCATGTAATGACTGTCGCTGATCGTTGGCTATTACCAGATGGTGTTGAAGAAATCTTACCCAGTCAGGCGTTTAAGGTAGAGCGCTTACGTCGACAGATTCTTGATCTATACCACCGCTGGGGATACGACCTAGTGATTCCACCGTTGGTTGAATTTACTGATTCGCTGCTGAGTGGCACTGGCTCCGACTTGGATCTGATGACATTTAAGGTTACTGATCAAATCAGTGGCCGTATGATGGGGGTTCGTGCGGATATTACCCCCCAAACTAGCCGGATGGATGCCCATAGCCTGAGGCGTAACGGCCCCAGTCGCCTGAGTTATGCCGGCACGGTTCTCTATACCAAACCACGTTACCCACTGGCGAGCCGCTCCCCTATACAGATAGGTGTGGAGCTTTATGGTGAGGCCGGGCTGGCCGCTGATATTGAAGTGATCCGCTTAATGGTGGAAACGCTAGGGTTAGCCGGATTGGAAAAACCCCAGTTAGACCTCGGTCACGTGGGTATTTATCGCAACCTGCTGGAAGAGGCCGGGTTGAGCAAAGATCAGGAAGCTGCATTGTTTGATCTATTGCAGCGTAAGTCTGTACCAGAGTTGGATGTTTGGGTAGCGGATAATATTAGTGATACAGCCATTGCAACGATGATTCGTGCATTGGTGGACTTGGCGGGTGATGTTTCAGTGCTTGATCGAGCACGAGACTTATTTGTGGAAGCCCCTGCTGAAGTAGAGCTGGCACTGGATGAATTACAGGCGGTTGTTGATGCGTTAAAGGCCAGCAACCCAGATGCTGAATTATATTTAGATTTAAGTGAACTCCGTGGTTACCATTATCACACCGGTGTGGTGTTTGCGGCCTATGCCCCGGGTGCGGGTCAGGCCATAGGCAACGGTGGTCGCTATGATCATGTGGGCGAAGCCTTTGGCCGATCACGTCCTGCCACAGGTTTTAATATGAGCTTGCAGGCTTTGGTTCAGCTATCTAGCAGCATGGATTATATTCCGAGTGGTGTATTTGCACCCGCTGTTGAGGATAAAAGTACAGCTCAACAAAAAGCGATTGCCGAGTTGAGAAAAAATGGTGAGCGTGTGGTCTGTGGCTTTCCTGGCCAGCAGCCCAATTATGAGGAATTACACTGTGATCGTCAGTTGCTACTGGTGGGCGGTGAGTTTCAGATTACAGCAGTTTAAATACGACTAGTTTAAAAAGTCTTAGCGTAGGTTAGAGAAATCAGATGGGTAAGAATGTCGTGGTGCTTGGCACCCAGTGGGGCGATGAAGGTAAAGGCAAGATCGTTGATTTATTGACGGATCAGGCTTCCGTGGTTGCCAGATTTCAGGGTGGGCATAATGCAGGTCATACACTGGTCATTGATGGCAAGAAAACAGTCTTGCATCTGATCCCCTCCGGTATTCTCCGCGATAATGTCACCTGCCTTATTGGTAATGGTGTGGTGCTATCACCTGAAGCATTACTGAAAGAAATGTGCGAGCTGGAGGGGCAGGGCGTCCCTGTGCGAGAAAGACTACGAATTTCTCCTGCTTGCCCGTTGATTTTACCTATTCATATTGCTTTAGATCAGGCCCGTGAACGAGCTCGTGGCAGCGCCAAAATAGGTACCACTGGTCGTGGTATTGGTCCGGCTTATGAAGACAAGGTGGCCCGTCGTGGGTTACGTGTGGGTGACATGTTTAATCGCGAGAAATTTGCGGTCAAGCTGAAAGAGTTGATGGATTACCATAACTTTATGCTCACAGATTTCTACCATGAAGATGCTGTAGATTACGATGACACCCTGAATAAAGTGATGGCCTGGACGGATGAGCTGGAGCCGATGGTCGCAGATGTTACTGGCTTGTTGCACACCACCCGTGAAAATGGCGATAACATTATGTTTGAGGGCGCCCAGGGATCATTATTGGATATTGACCATGGCACATATCCCTTTGTGACCTCCTCCAATACCACCGCTGGCGGAACGGCTACCGGTAGTGGGTTTGGCCCCTTGTATCTGGACTACGTGTTGGGTATTACCAAAGCTTACACCACACGAGTAGGGTCTGGACCCTTTCCCACGGAGCTTTTCTGTGAGGTCGGGCAACATCTTGGTGAAAAAGGACACGAGTTTGGTGCAACTACTGGGCGGGAACGTCGTTGTGGCTGGTTTGATGCCGTTGCACTGAAGCAGGCCATCCGAATCAATTCTGTTTCCGGTATTTGTCTGACTAAGCTGGATGTGCTTGATGGCCTCGAATGCATTAAGCTGTGTGTGGCTTACACCGATACTGCTGGTAATGACGCGGGTATCCCTTGTCATGCAGATGACTACGAAGGCTTGGTTCCGGTTTATGAGGAAATGCCAGGCTGGACGGAATCTACGGTCGGTACCAAATCTCTGGATCAATTACCCGCGAATGCCTGCGCCTATATTGCTCGTATAGAAGAGATTCTTAAAACCCCAGTGGACATTGTTTCAACCGGACCAGATCGGGTTGAAACCATTGTCTTGCGTCACCCCTTTTCTTGAGACCATAAAAAGGGAGCAGTGCCGGCATTGAGTATTTCGGCACTACTCTCGTGGTTAATCCCGGTCTCTTGCCTTTCTCGGCCTTCTTTCTTTTGAGTAACGCCAGCTATCGCTACAGGGTTTTGGTCGTGCCTCAATTGCTGGCTTGTTTGCTGTTAACTGCCACAATTGAAATAAAAAGTGCTCTAGTGATTGCATTTTTGTTATATCACTTGTAAGGTTTTTGGCGTTCACTGTGTTAAATAATTATAAAAGTCAGGTCGAAGTACTCGTTTAGTTCGTCTGTTAGTTCGTTTGTCGATAGAGCGAGTGGCCTCCAGAGTACCGGAGATCGAATGCCAAGACTTAGGGGTATAGCTCTTAGGAGTAAAGTAGCAGGTCGTCGTCAGGTTGCTAAGACCAGTCTGGCACCTATCCCGTATATCTCTCATTATCCTCATATAAATCGATTTATAGCACCACTCTATTTGACTTTAGAAAGCCTGAATTCTTTGCGTCCTTGCGCCGATACTGTGTGGGGCGTAGGCAGATGAGTGAGGCTGTCAGCGTGACCCATACCGGAGAGCTGTGGCACTTAGTGGTCTACTTTGGCATGGTGATTATGCTGGTATTAACGATGCTGGGGCTTTCCTGGCTGCTCGGTCAGCGACGAATGGACCGTGCTACTGGAGATACCTTCGAATCTGGTATTGTCTCCGTTGGCGACGCACAGCTCTGCATCTCTGTAGAGTTTTATCTGATCGCCATCTTCTTTGTCATCTTTGATCTTGAAACCGTCTTTATCTTTGCTTGGGCGATCGCCTTTTTTGAGCTGGGTTGGTCGGGTTATCTGGCGATTCTTGTATTCATCGTCATCTTGGTGGTAGCACTAATTTATGAGTGGCGTAGTGGTGCGCTGGACTGGGGAATAAAAACCCGTATTGGTCTTGAGGAAGCAAGCAAATGAAGTGGAGCCTAACTCGCCCAGATGAAAATATTATTGCTCGCAGTGCAAGTGGAGGTGCAGCAACTGGTGATGCTATAAGTGCAGATGTTATAGGCTCAGACCCTATAGAAGAACATGTTCGTCGCAATGTGTGTTTTGCCAAGCTGGAAGATTTGGTTGCTTGGGGGCGTGGACATTCCCTGTGGCCTTTTAATTTTGGTTTGTCCTGTTGTTACGTAGAAATGGCTACCGCTTTTACCAGTCGTCA
>JBALVP010000078.1:0-7408 GCA_036961395.1 Porticoccus sp. | reverse complement strand
GGTGTGCACAACAACCTACCCAAGAAGCGGCCATACCTGTTTCAAAGCCACAGCCAGAAGCCAAACAAGTAGCTGTTGTCTTTAGTAACTATGACTCTGTTCCAGCACACAATAAGTCCATACCAAACAACATCAAGCCCTCTTCAACCCCGAAGAAAGCCACCACGAATGACCTCTGGCAACGCCTTCGAACCGGACTAGAACTAGAAGAGTATTACGACAATCCTGGCATTGAAAAACAAGTAAACTGGTACAGTAACAGCCAGACTTATATTGACCGTGTCATGCAACGGGGGCAATTCTTCCTCTACCACATCATTACTGAACTAGAAGCCAACGATATGCCTCTAGAACTGGCTATGTTACCCGCGGTAGAAAGCGCCTTTGATCCACTGGCCTATTCTCACAGCCATGCCTCAGGTCTCTGGCAGTTCATCCCGGGCACAGGGTCAAGGTTCGGCCTAAAGCGCGACTGGTGGTACGATGGCCGCCGTGATCCAGTAGCGTCTACTGAAGCTGCTATTCAGTACCTGAAATATCTACATAAGTATTTTGATGGTGACTGGTTACTGGCTTTGGCCGCCTACAATTCCGGCGAAGGTACTGTAAGAAGAGCCATTAAGCGCAATCTGGCCAACGGTAAGCCCACTGATTTTTGGTCACTTGAACTACCCCGCGAAACCCGTGCTTATGTTCCTCAACTACTGGCCATTTCAAGTATCGTTGCCAACCCGGAAAAACATGGCATTGCTCTACCAGAGCTGGCCAACAGGCCCTATTTCACTCGCATCGATCTCCCGGAACAAATTGACCTGTCAAGAGCGGCAAAAATGGCAAACATTGATGCCAAGGAACTCTTCCAGCTCAATGCAGGCTACAGTCGAAGGGTGACTCACCCTGAAAGCCCCCAACAGATTTTGTTACCTATTCACAAGGCGAAACACTTTCAAGTGACGCTAGCCAGCACGCCAAGAGCAGAATGGGCACCCATTAAGCAATATGTGGTGAAATCTGGCGACACCCTCTCAGAAGTCGCCAGCCTACACCGAGTTCCTATCAAACACCTGAGAAGCAAAAACTCCCTCAAAGGAGACCACCTCAGTATTGGTCAGACACTTAAAATTCCAGGTACTGGTTTTGACGGGCCCTTAGGCGGGGCTGTTGATATTTATACCGTAAGAAGCGGTGACTCACTCTGGCGTATTGCTAAAAACAAAAAAGTTTCAATTCGTAATATCGCCAAGTGGAATAGCCTGAATGTTAAATCACCACTCAAGCCTGGACAAAAACTTAAAGTAACCGCGGAAGGAAATGGCACGGCAACGGCCAGCATGAGAAAACTCAAATACAAAGTGCGTCGAGGCGACTCTTTGTACGAAATTGCGAGTAAATTTGACCTGAAAATTAGTGATATTCTTGAGTGGAACAAACTCAATAAGAAAAATTATCTGCAACCGGGACAGCGCCTTACCTTATTTGTGGATGTGCTCAAGATATAGAAAAGAAAAGTATTTATAAAATAACCTAATATTGACTGATCAACTGCCACATTCTGTGGCTGCTATAAAATATAGTCTTATAGATAAAACCTAGAAAGAATACTTGATACCTATATCGTAAATATAACTCTCGACTTCAATATCAATGTCAGTGGATAGTACACTGGACTTTACTTCAGAGTCCTCGCCATTGCGGTATCTTGCCTGAGCAAATACATTCAAGCTATCGGTGATCTCATAACCCACACCGGCAATAGCCTGGAAGGCAAAAATATCATCATCATCATCGATTAGCTCAATGCCCGACCGCTTATATTCCACATCAACATTCATCCACCCTATTCCCGCACCAAAATAAGGCTTGAACTTACTATTGGTTTCAAAATCGTGGAACCCATTGATAAAAAGAGCCTTTGTTTCAACCTCTCCGTCATCTGTGCTTCCCAAACCACCTGTTTCGGAATCAGTATCTGCATCGGAAAAAGAATATTCCAGTTCAACTCGTACTTCCCTAAAATACTTACCAAAACTGATTGACCCATAATTGCCTGCATCTGCATCCAGGTCATAAAGATCATCATCAAGATCAAATTGATCATTGATACCGTAAGCCACTGAGGTGTAATAATCAGCTGCCTGGATAGCGCCTGCAAAACCAACACTTAGCCCTAACAGTAGTATTAAATACTTAATTGATACCGTCATAATCATCCTCCAAGGCCAACTTGTTATTTTCACGACCAAGTTAAATATAGGACAAATGTAACAATTAATTCACTATTTTCTATCTATTTATTCTTTGTCGCATCGTAGGCTAAATCATTCGCTTTATTTTCTGGGTATTCCTGAGAAATTTCTTCGCATTTATTGGGGTCACCACCACATAAATCACAAGTGTAGTCCTTTTCACCCAACGCAGCCCCAACACCACCACATGAACCTTTTAATGGTTTACGGCCCATAATGACGCCAATGGCCATGCCCGCCATAATCAATAATAAAACAACAAAAGCCAAAAATAGTTCCAACACTATCTACTCTCCTAAAAGGTATTGAGAGAATAAGGTGGTGGTTTTCGATTCAAAACCATCAACCCGCTTAACCAACAGGTAAACCGCTAAATCATTCTGTTCAGCGAGTTTTAGAGCGCCCTCTGGGCCTAATACCATCATTGCAGTGGCGAGGGCATCCGCTCTCGCCGCCGTTTGAGTAACAACCGTAACAGAAGCCAGATTATGATCTATAGGATAGCCTGTTCGAGGATCAATCGTGTGGGAATAGCGTTTACCCTCTTGCTCAAAATAGTTACGGTAATCCCCAGAGGTTGCCACCGCGACATTTTCTAGTGCTAGCACCTCTTGTACAGCGTCCTCTTGCCCAACAGCCTGCCCTGAATATGGCTTTTCAATGGCTATACGCCAACGCTCCCCATTGGCCTTTAAACCCTTCAAACGAAGTTCACCGCCAACCTCGACTAAATAATTTTCAATTCCGTGAGAGACCAGTAATTCGGCCACCTCATCCACTGCATACCCCTTGGCGACAGCAGACAGGTCCAAATGAATATCAGAGAGACGGGTTACAGTACCGGCCTTTTTATCTAATAAAAGGTGATTCAACCCAACGGATGACAAATGTTGGGCAATCGATTCGGGTGGAGGGATAACCTGATCCGTATAATTTGGACCAAACCCCCAGAGATTGACCAATGGCCCAACGGTGGGATCAAAAGCACCATTAGTTTGCTGATAGATCTGCTTGGCGATGGTCATCACCTCAAACAGCTCCGCTGATACAACCAAGGGCTTGTTGATGACCGATTGATTAAACGCCATCAACTCTGAGGTTTTCTGGTAGGTAGTAAAAGTGGCATCCAAACTCTGTAGCCGCTCATCGATTTGATCAGCCAAGTTGTTCGATACCACAATGTCATTTGGAACAATTTTGACTTGATAGGTGGTGCCCATCACTAAGCCACTGAAGACTAACTGCTCTGGCTTTTCTGCACAGCCCAGCAATCCCGTCAGCAACAGAAAACCGACAAACAAAAACGAGGCCCTAGGCCCCGTTTTTATTATTGCTTTTATCGATAAATTCTTCATTGACCGCTATTTGTTAACCACCAAAGTCATCGAGGAAGATATTGTCTCTCTCAACCCCGAGATCAACCAACATTTTAATCACGGCAGCATTCATCATGGGAGGCCCACACATGTAGTACTCACAGTCTTCAGGTGCTGGGTGATCTTTCAGGTAGTTATCGTAAAGCACCTGGTGGATAAAGCCCTGCAACCCATCCCAGTTATCTTCTGGTTGAGGATCAGACAATGCCAAGTGCCAATCAAAGTTCTCATTTTCAGCAGCCAGCTCATCGTATTCTTCATTGTAGAAGCATTCGCGCATGGAACGGGCGCCATACCAGTATGAAATTTTACGCGTACTGTTTAAGCGACGAAGCTGGTCAAAGATATGTGAACGCATGGGGGCCATACCTGCACCACCACCAATGAAGACCATCTCGTTGTCGGTATCTTTGGCAAAAAACTCACCAAACGGACCAAATACTTTTACCTTATCACCAGGCTTTAAGTTAAACACCCAGGAAGACATGATGCCCGGAGGAATACCGTGAGACCCAGGAGGTGGTGTAGCACAACGAATGTTGAATTTAACAACACCCCGCTCTTCTGGATAGTTGGCCATGGAATAAGCGCGAATGACATCCTCAGTCACAATAGACTCGTGAGCAAAGAAACCGAAACGCTCCCAGTCACCACGATATTCTTCATCAATATCGAAATCACTGTATTTCACATGATGTGGAGGACATTCCAGCTGTACATAACCACCGGCACGGAAGTCGACATTTTCGCCTTCAGGCAATTTCAATGTCAGCTCTTTAATAAAGGTTGCCACATTGGGGTTGGACTCAACCGTACACTCCCACTGTTTAACACCAAACACATCTTCAGGTACAACTACCTTCATATCCTGCTTGACCGGAGTCTGACAAGATAGGCGCCAACCTTCTTTCGCTTCACGTTTGGTGAAATGCGCTTCCTCAGTGGGCAGCATAGAGCCACCGCCTTCGGTCACAATACATTTACACTGAGCACAGCTACCACCACCACCACAAGCGGAAGGTAGAAACAAACCTGCATTCGATAGTGTCAGCAGAAGCTTGTCACCCGCAGGGACTGTGATTGATTTTTCACCGTTGACATCGATTTTGATATCACCAGTGCTCACTAATTTTGCTCGAGCAGCGAGGATAAATGCTACCAAGGCCAATACGACCACTGTGAACATTCCTACACCGAGTATGATTTCCAGATTCATTATCTTTCCTCTCCTCGCCGATTACAGGTCGATGCCGCCGAAGGACATAAAGCCCAACGACATCAAACCAACAGTGATGAAGGTAATACCCAGTCCTTGCAAGCCGACAGGTACATCGCTGTATTTAAGTTTTTCACGGATACCGGCCAAGGCAACAATCGCCAGAGCCCAACCCACACCAGCGCCCAAACCGTAAACGGTACTTTCAGCTAGATCATAGTCACGTTCCACCATAAACAGTGCAGCACCCATAATGGCGCAATTCACCGTAATCAATGGAAGAAACACGCCCAATGCGTTGTAGAGCACGGGTACAAACTTATCGAGAAACATCTCCATAATCTGCACAATGGCCGCAATCACACCAATGTAACTGAGTAGGCCCAAGAAGCTAAGGTCTACATTTTCCATACCTTCAATACCGGTCCAGGTGAGAGCACCATCGGCCAATAGGTAGGTATAGATCAGATTGTTGGCCGGAACAGTGATGACCAACACCACTATCACCGCAATACCCAGACCTAACGCAGCCTGAACTTTCTTTGAAATAGCTAGGAAGGTGCACATCCCCAAGAAAAAGGACAATGCCATATTTTCAATGAAGACAGAGCGAACAAAAAGACTCAGATAATGTTCCATCAGACAGCCTCCCCTTCAGATGAATTGGGCGCAATCTTGAAGTCGGGCGCTTCCACTTGAGATTTTTTCCAAGTACGTAGCCCCCAAATCAACATTCCGATCAGGAAGAAAGCACTAGGCGGTAACAGCAACAGGCCGTTAGGCACATACCAACCACCATTGCTGACCAGCGTCACAACCTCAAATCCAAACAGTTTGCCGGCACCAAATAGCTCACGAATAAAGGCGAGTATCAGCAGTACTACGCTGTAACCTATGCCGTTGCCAATTCCATCGAGGAAGCTGGCTATCGGTGGGTTTTTCATCGCGTAGCCTTCCGCGCGTCCCATGACGATACAGTTGGTGATGATCAAACCAACGAATACAGAGAGCTGCTTACTGATATCGTAAGCCACGGCCTTGAGAATTTGATCCACTACGATGACCAGCGAGGCAATAACCGTCATCTGCACAATAATTCGAATACTGCCAGGAATGTGGTTGCGAATCAGTGAAATCAACATATTTGAAAATGCTGTTACCAATGTCAGCGCAACACACATGACAACCGAGACTTTAAGGCTGGATGTAACCGCCAGAGCTGAACAAATACCCAGAATTTGAAGAGCAATTGGGTTGTCGTCAAAGACTGGTTTAAACAGCACGTCTTTAATATTTTTCGCCATGATCAGGCCTCCCCTGCACGCAAGTTAGCCAGGAATGGAGCGAAACCTTGTTCACCCATCCAGAATTTAATCAGATTATCGACACCCCTACTGGTCAGCGTGGCACCAGATAAACCATCAATCTGGTGTACGGCTTCAGGACGGCTACTATCTACTGTGCCCTTTATGACCGTTAGCGCTTGCTGATTTTCAGCATCGTAACTCTGCTTACCAACCCACTTGGCTTTCCAGGCAGGGTTATCCACCTCACCACCTAGGCCCGGCGTTTCAGCATGTTCGTAAAAGCCAAGACCAGCAACCGTATTGAGATCAGATTCCAACGCCACAAAACCGTAGAGGGTAGACCAAAGACCATAGCCTTTTATTGGTAGGATAATTTTTTCAATACCAGCGTCACCTTCCACAACATATACCACCATGTATTTGGCAAGACGACCAATTTTCGCAAGGTCAGCATCACCAAGATCATCAGACATTGCAGGATTCTTAGCTGCCTTGCGCTGGTTATAGGTAACTACGTCCACCGCATCAGTAAACTTGCCAGTGGCCATATCTACGGCACGAGTCGAGATACTAGAAAATTGCTCTTCTACACTAACGCCTTCTTGCAACATACCGGCTGCGGCGAGAATGTTCGTTTTTCGATCTAGATCTTTGTTAGCCTGTTGAGCCGGACGAAGCATAACCGCCGCAGTAGAGACAATAACTGAACAGACAATACAAAGTGCCAGTGCAACAATAATAGTTTTCGAAGTTGAGTCGTTACTAGCCACGTGCCACCCTCCGTTTAATATTGGCCTCAACCACAAAGTGATCGATCAGCGGTGCAAATAAGTTAGCAAACAGAATGGCCAACATCATGCCTTCTGGGAAAGCTGGATTGACGACACGAATTAGAACAACCATCACACCAATCAAGCCACCGAACCAAAATTTTCCTGTGTTCGTCATGGAAGCAGAGACGGGATCTGTTGCCATAAATATCATGCCGAAGGCAAAGCCACCCATCACCAAATGCCAGTGCCAAGGTACATTGAACATCGGATTGGTATCGGAACCGATAAAGTTAAACAGTGTAGACAGCGCAATCATCCCAATAAGAACACCGATAATAATCCGCCAGGACGCGATACGATTGAGCAGCAACAATGCGCCACCGGCAAAGATAGCCAATGTCGATGTCTCACCCACTGAGCCCTGCATCTTACCGATGAAGGCATCCATCCAAGTCATTTGCTGTTGCAACACTTCAATACCCTGCGTGGA
>JBALVP010000077.1:3792-7532 GCA_036961395.1 Porticoccus sp. | reverse complement strand
CTACCGTCAATACTTGGCAGAGACTGTTGCTGGTGCCGTCATACTCGATGTGGATTCTGCATCGGAATACCCGGGTAACCGATTAGTGATGGATAACCCCTATTTGGGGTATGCACTAGCTTCTGCTATGTTTGATACCAGCCCCGTTCCTCAACTGGGTATTCATCCCAGTGCTGTGGCGGCATCATCGACGCGAATAGGTGACAACGTTGCTGTTGGCCCCAATGCTGTTCTGGGTGAAAACGTAGTAATCGGTGCTGGAAGCCGGATTGGTGCAGGAGTAGTCATTGGTGATGGATCAGTAATTGGCGATAATTGCCGAATCTCAGCCAATGTCAGTATTTACCATGGTGTCACAATCGGTGATCAGGTAACTATTCATAGTGGTGCTGTTATTGGTGCCGATGGCTTCGGGTTTGCTCACTCTCAAGGTCGTTGGGTGAAGATCTATCAGTTAGGTGGTGTCGTCATTGGTAGTCGGGTCGAAATTGGAGCCTGTACCACCATTGATCGTGGTGCGTTGGATGACACGGTCATTGAGGATGGCGTTATCCTCGATAATCATGTTCAGATTGCCCACAATGTGCATGTTGGTGAAAACACGGCTATGGCGGGATGTTCAGGGATATCTGGTAGTACCGTCGTAGGCAAGAACTGTATTTTTGCAGGTCAATCGGGTGTTGTAGGCCACGTTACTCTTTGTGATGGTGTTCACCTTACGGGTGGCACCATTGTGACTAAATCGTTGACTGAGCCCGGCTCTTATTCCTCGGGGACGGCATTTAGCAAGTCTGATGACTGGCGAAAAAATGCTGTCCGCTTTAATCAATTAGATGACCTGGTCCGTAGAGTCAGGCAGCTAGAAAAAAAACTATAACTGCTAGCATTTTCAAACGTTGCTGCACCTTGGGACAATCTGATGGATATTACTGAGATAAAAAAACGGTTACCCCAGCGTTACCCCTTTTTACTGGTGGATCGTGTGTTGGAGGTGGAGCTGGGTGACCGGATCCTTGCCTATAAAAATATCACCTGTAATGAAGACGTTTTTAATGGACACTTTCCAAATGAACCCATCTTTCCTGGGGTTATGATTATCGAGGCTATGGCGCAAGCAGCGGGTATTCTTGGGTTTCTTACCGCCGACAAAGAGGTAGATGATAACGTTCTTTATCTGTTTGCTGGCGTGGATGGTGTACGCTTTAAGCGTCCGGTTGTTCCTGGCGACAGGCTTACGTTGGAAGCAAAAATTGACTCAGTCAAACGTACCATATGGCGTTTTAAGTGTCGGGCATCCGTAGATGGTGAGCTGGCATGTGAGGCCACTATTCTTTGTGCATTGAAGGCGAATTAATTACGATGTCCTTGATTGATCCACGAGCAATTATTGACCCCTCAGCAGTATTGGAAGAAGGGGTAGAGATTGGCCCCTGGACGATGATCGGCCCCAATGTAACAATTGGTGCGGGCACCGTTATCAGTTCTCATGTTGTGGTTAAAGGGCCAACCACGATTGGTAAAAATAACCGGATTTTCCAGTTTTCGACCGTTGGTGAAGATACGCCTGACCTTAAATACAATGGTGAGCCAACTCGCCTGGAAATTGGTGATAACAACATCATTCGTGAGGGTGTCACGATTCATCGCGGTACTGTTCAGGATCGCGGGCTCACTTCAATTGGTAATGACAACCTGATGATGGCCTATGTTCATATTGGCCATGATTGTACCGTGGGTAACAATTGTATTTTGGTCAATAACGCTTCGTTGGCAGGTCATGTGAGTTTAGGTGATTGGTCAATTTTGTCTGGTTATGTCCTGGTTCATCAATTTGTTTCAATTGGTGCTCATACCATGATTGGTCCCGCTGCTTTTCTACCTCAGGATGTCCCGGCCTATGTCATGGCTTTTGGCTCACCTGCCGAACCCCGTACGATTAACTCTGAAGGCCTGAAACGGCGAGGTTTTGATAAAAAAGCTATCGCTGCGATTAAACTGGCGTACAAGATTTTGTATCGTCAGGGTCTCTCACTTGATGAAGCGTTACTAAAACTGGATGAGTTAGCATTAGAGCACCCTGATGTTCTTCCATTTGTCGATTCAGTTCGGGCTTCTTCCCGCGGCATCATTCGCTGATCCATGTCTCAACAGCTTAGGATAGGTTTGGTTGCCGGTGAAGCCTCTGGTGATCAGCTAGGTGCTGGGCTAATTCAGGCACTTAAGTTGCGTTACCCCAATGCCATCTTTGCCGGGATGGGTGGCAGTAAAATGTTGTCAGAAGGCTTTGAGTCACTATTCCCCATTGATCGTCTCTCGGTGATGGGGTTTGTTGAGCCTCTAAAACGCCTACCAGAACTCTTGCGGATTCGAAAAGCCCTGTTTAATTACTTCTGTGTTAATAAGTTTGATCTAGTGGTTGGTATTGATTCCCCAGATTTTAATCTGGGTTTGGAGCTAAAACTTCGTAAAAAAGGGATCAAAACAGCCCACTATGTGAGCCCATCAGTCTGGGCATGGCGCCAGGGGAGAATTAAGAAAATTGCTCGTGCTGTAGATTTAATGCTGACCTTGCTTCCCTTCGAAGAAGTGTTCTATCAACAACATGGGGTGCCAGTGGCGTGTGTAGGGCACCCCCTTGCAGAAACGATACCGATGCAAACCGATACGCTAGCAGCCCGGCAACAGTTGCACCTCCCCTCTGACAGTTTAGTCTTGACCGTCATGCCGGGTAGTCGTGCCTCAGAAGTTGAAACGTTGGGGCGGTTGTTCTTGGACACAAGTCAACTTTGTCAGGCCCAACTATCGGGGTTGCAGTTGGTGATTCCTACCGCTAGTCCGGAGCGAAGGGAGCAGCTGGAGGCTATTCTGGGAGATTATCCAGACCTACCCGTCACCCTCCTGGATGGGCAGTCTCTCACTGCGATGGCTGCTGCTAATGTGGTGTTACTGTCGTCGGGTACTTCAGCACTTGAGGCGATGCTGTTGAAGAAGCCTATGGTAGTGAGCTACAAGATGGGGGCATATACCTTTGCTATTGTGTCAAGAATGGCCAAGGTCTCCTTTGTTGCGTTACCCAATCTGCTCGCTGGTGAGGAGCTGGTGCCGGAACTGTTACAAGATGCCGCTACTGTAGAAAATCTTAGTGAGGCTGTGCTGGCGCTATTTTTAAATCCAGAGAGAGTGGCAGCACTAGAGCAGCGATTTGGCACGCTGCATGAATCCCTTCGTCATGGCGGGAGTGAAGCGGCTGCAGATGCATTGGCTCAGTTAATTGAGGGGAGGTAATGGCAGAAAACTTTTCGTTGAAATATCAAGGTGGTCTGCTGGCGGGTGTGGATGAAGTAGGGCGAGGTCCACTTGCCGGTGATGTGGTGACGGCAGCGGTTATTCTTGATCCTGATAAACCCATTGAAGGGCTGGCTGATTCAAAAAAGTTAACGGAACGGCGTCGCCAACAACTCGATAAGGATATCAGGGAAAATGCCCTTTACTGGCATATAGCCCGAGCCTCTATCGCCGAGATTGATCAATACAATATTCTTCAGGCCACGCTGATGGCGATGGTGCGAGCCGTTGATGGCTTAGTGTGTAGGCCTGAGTACGTGGCTGTTGATGGTAATCGTATGCCAGCTTGGAATTATTCTGGTGAGACAGTCGTTAAAGGCGATGACAAAGTGCCTGCCATTAGTGCTGCATCGATCATTGCCAAGGTGTATCGAGATAATGAAATGTGTGTTTTC
>JBALVP010000077.1:0-3693 GCA_036961395.1 Porticoccus sp. | reverse complement strand
CAGCAATACCCAGGCTATGGGTTTGCGGCACATAAGGGTTATGGCACCAAACAACATCTACAGGCGATTAAGCAGCTTGGGCCTAGTCCCATCCATCGTTGTTCCTTTGAACCAGTGAAAAGCATGTTAGCTGCTAAGCAGCTGGCCGTGATGTAGGTGATATAGAGTTTATTTTCTCAATTGCTTTTGTTGTTGTGCACACCATTTGTTCAATATTACACAAAACCTTTCATTTACCTGATTTTCTGGAAGTCATACAGTAGGATAGTAGGCCTGTGTTGCCTTGAAAATATCTGTCGTGTGGCCAGTTAAGATTGGTGGTTCGCAGGACGTTTTCGACTATAAATCCATCTAAAACTAGTCTGTCTGAATAAAAAGGAATAACACCTCGCTTATGGAAGCACCCTTTGTTCATCTCCGCTTGCACAGTGAGTATTCAATGGTGGATGGCGTTGTGCGCATCAAGCCCCTGGTTCAGCGGGTCGCTCAAATGGGTATGCCTGCCGTCGCATTAACTGATGTGGCTAACTTTTTTGGTTTGGTTAAATTTTATAAGGCGGCTCAGGGTGCCGGCGTGAAGCCCATTTGTGGGGCAGACCTTCAAGTATTGAGCCCTATAGAAGAAGGGGCTTCCAGTTGGGTAACTCTGTTGGTTTTGAATCAACAGGGTTACCGCAATCTCACCAAATTGATTTCTCGGGCCTATCAGGAAGGTCAGGTACAGGGAAAACCCTTTGTTCAACGCCAGTGGATAAGAGAAGCAGCTGAAGGCCTAATACTTCTCTCTGGACGTCAGGGTGATGTGGGGCAGGCGTTGCTATCGAATAAACCAGAGCAGGCTAATGAATTGTTTCAGGGTTGGTTGAGGGATTTCCCTGACCGAACCTATTTTGAATTGACACGAACAGGCCGTGCTCAGGAAGAAGATTTTATTCATGCTGCAGTTAGTTTGGCTGCTGAACACAATTGTCCTGTGGTGGCTACGAACGATGTAAGGTTTCTTGAGGCCAAGCAATTTGAAGCCCACGAGGCAAGAGTCTGTATTGGTGAAGGGCGGGTTCTGGGCGACCCACGCCGTGAGCATCGTTACAGTGACGAGCAATACTTACGCTCACCCGAGGAAATGGTTGAGCTATTTAGCGATATCCCTGAGGCGCTGGAGAATAGCCTCGAAATTGCTCGCCGATGTACCCTAAACCTCAAGCTTGGTGAGTATTTTTTACCGGAATATCCTATTCCAGAGGGTATGACCACCGATGGTTTTTTTGAGAAACTTTCTTTAGAGGGTTTGGAAAACCGGCTGGATAAAATTCTTAATAAATCAGCCGAAGATTATCAGGCTCGGCGACAGACTTACTTGGACCGTTTACGTTTTGAACTGGATATCATTATCCAGATGGGATTTCCCGGTTACTTTTTAATCGTGATGGACTTTATTCGTTGGGCCAAAAAAAACGGGATCCCTGTAGGACCCGGTCGTGGCTCTGGTGCCGGCTCAGTGGTGGCCTACTCTCTCGGTATTACTGACCTTGATCCATTGGAATATGACTTGCTGTTCGAGAGATTCCTAAACCCTGAGCGGGTCTCTATGCCCGACTTTGATATTGATTTCTGTATGGATAACAGGGATCGGGTCATTGCCTATGTGGCCGATCAATACGGTCGTGATGCGGTGTCTCAAATTATTACTTTTGGCACGATGGCAGCCAAGGCAGTGGTGCGTGATGTCGCTCGGGTTCAGGGGAAACCTTACGGTCTAGCCGATAAATTATCAAAAATGATTCCTCCTGATATTGGTATGACCCTTGAAAAGGCATTGGAGCAGGAGGAGGTATTAAAAGAGTTTTTAGATAATGATGAAGAGGCCCAGGAAATTTGGGAAATGGCCCTACAGCTTGAAGGCATTACCCGTAATGTAGGGAAGCATGCCGGTGGTGTTGTCATTGCTCCGACCCTATTGACCGACTTTTCACCCCTGTATTGTGATGAGGCGGGTGAGGGGCTTGTCACCCAGTTTGATAAGGATGATGTCGAGTCAGCGGGGTTGGTCAAGTTTGACTTCCTTGGCCTGCGTACACTCACCATCATTGACTGGGCGGTGAAGATGGTGAATGAAGGGCGCAAGGGAGTGGACGAGGATGCCCTAGAGATTGAGAGCATTCCATTAGATGACCCTGCTACCTATGGCCTGATGCAACGGGCTGAAACCACCGCTGTGTTCCAACTTGAATCCCGGGGCATGAAAGACCTGATCAAACGGGTTGAGCCGGGTTGTTTTGAGGATATTGTGGCGCTGGTGGCACTATTTCGTCCTGGTCCTCTCCAGTCGGGCATGGTAGATGACTTTATAAACCGTAAACATGGGCGAGCTGAAGTTGCTTACCCTGATGCCAAATTTCAACATGAAAGCCTCAAGCCAGTGCTTGAACCCACTTATGGTGTCATTGTTTACCAAGAACAGGTTATGCAGATTGCTCAGGTTCTGGCGGGCTATACATTGGGCGGTGCGGACATGCTTCGCCGTGCTATGGGTAAGAAAAAGCCGGAAGAAATGGCTAAACAGCGAACTATCTTCGAAGAGGGCGCAAAAAATCAGGGTATCGACCCCAATCTTGCCATCAAGATTTTCGACTTGGTGGAAAAGTTCGCCGGATACGGTTTTAACAAATCTCACTCGGCTGCTTATGCATTATTGGCTTATCAGACGGCTTGGCTAAAAGCGCATTACCCCGCTGAATTTATGGCAGCCGTATTATCGGCAGATATGCAAAATACTGACAAAGTGGTAACGCTGAATGATGAATGTCATGCGCTCAATTTGCCGCTGTTACCCCCGGATGTGAATCGAGGTAAGTTCTCCTTTACGGTGTCGGATAAAGGCGAAGTGATCTATGGGCTTGGTGCAATTAAGGGACTGGGTGAAGGGCCTGTAGAGGGAATTATTGTTGCTAGGGAGGAGGGTGGTCCATTTAAAGACCTGTTTGACTTCTGTGCGAGAGTAGATGGCAGGAAGATCAATAAGCGAGCACTGGAGGCATTGATCCGTGCAGGTGCGATGGACAACATTGGCCCTGAGGGAGATATCGGTTATCGTCGTGCGGTGATGCTGGCCGCTATGGAAGAAGCTGTGAAAATGGCAGAACAGATCACCCGCAATACAGATTGCGGTATGAGCGATTTGTTTGGTGCGACACCACAGGAGAGTGCCCCTGAGATTGGCTATCAAAGCTTCCGTAGAATTCGTAGCAACACGTCCAAAGAGCGGTTGCGTGGTGAAAAAGAGACGCTAGGCCTTTACCTTACGGGTCACCCAATAGATGAGTATAAGGAGGAGTTGGCACACTTCGTGGGCGGTAGGATTGTTGATCTTAAACCCGATAGAAATAAACAGATGGCTGCGGGCCTGGTGGTGGATTTACGGGTTATCAAAACCCGTCGCGGCGACAATATGGCCGTGGTTACATTGGATGATTCTAGTGGTCGAATCGATGTGGCCATTTTTGCTGATGCCTTTCAGGAATATCGCGATAAAATTGTGAAAGATGCACTTCTTGTGTTGGAAGGTCAGGTTACAGAGGATGATTATACGGGTGGCCTTAAAATGCGAGCTGACCAAGTAAAAAGTCTCTTTGAAGCTCGTGTGAATTATCTCAAAGGCATCGATATTGACGCGAATGAAGAAAAGCTGAATGG
>JBALVP010000076.1:0-7532 GCA_036961395.1 Porticoccus sp. | reverse complement strand
CGGTTAGTGCAGATAAATGCCTAGACTGTAGCCCCTCCATGACATATACAGCCTCGCCAGCGCTGCTTGGAAAGCGGCGAGTCATCTGGGCATAGGCGTAAGCACTGAAGCCGACAATAATGACTGACAGTAAAAATGCAGAAGGTGTTGCCATACCACTTTCATTGACAACGGCTCCCAGTAAGACATAAATACCGGCACCGACAATGGTGCCAATCCCATAGAAGCTGATTTCTGTGAGTGATAGTGATCTGAGTAACTGGTGTTGTTCCTGCATTTACAAAGTATATAGCCCACACTCATTTTCAGGTAACTTGTCCATGCCCTTTTTTCTCAGCGGGTGAATGGGGTGAGTGAATGATGTGCAAAATAGCTGGAATCTTCAGTTAGGTGTAGAGAATGGCACATATGCCTATAATGAGTTTGTTCAAGCAGGATTGATGCCTCAAATGATGACAAAACAACAATTACGACAAGAGCTATACCGGATTATTTTTGGAACAGATACACCCGCTGGTCAGCGTTTTGATATGGTTTTAATCTACGCCATATTGATCAGTGTCTTCGCTGTATTATTTGGTACGGTCGACTCTCTGACTAGTCGGTTTTTCAGTGTTTTTTTTCTAATTGAATGGTTGTTTACAGGGTTGTTCACTCTGGAATATATGCTACGTATCTTTTGTTCGCCAAATAGGAGGAAATACCTGTTCAGCTTTTATGGCATTGTGGATTTAATTTCTATTGTGCCGTCTTATCTGGGGTTGTTTTTAGCGGGTGCCCAGTACCTGCTTATCATACGATTGTTGCGTGTTCTGCGGATTTTCCGTGTTCTGAAACTGGTTCGTTACTTGTCTGAAGCCGATGTGTTGATGCGTTCGATCATGCAGGCTCGGCGTAAGATATTTATTTTTTTCATCATAGTCCTTGTTTTGAGTACCTTGTTCGGCTGCCTGATGTATGTGGTTGAAGGGCCGGGTAACGGTTTTAGTAGTATTCCAAAAAGTATTTACTGGACCATTGTGACCATTACTACGGTTGGCTATGGCGATATCACGCCACACACTGTTTTAGGACAGATAATATCAACTCTGGCAATGCTAACGGGTTATTCTATTATTGCTATTCCTACGGGCATTATTACGGCAGAACTGGCCAATGAAATGCAGCGAGAGAAATCGGTGTACCCCTGTCCAAATTGCGTCAAGGCTGGACACGATATGGATGCGACGCACTGTAAATGGTGTGGTGCTGGTCTTGGCAATATGAGAGAAGATCAGCTCGCCGCCTCGGAGCCTTAAACCATGGGTCAGTGGCTGACGCTGATCATTGATACCTTGTCCCAAGGTGGGCAACTGCTAGCCCAGTTCTGGGTGCCTCTCTTTGCTCTAATGGGAATGCTTGGTGTGCTGCTGGCTATCGAGTCCATTTTCAAATCACGCACTTCTCAAGGGGCGATTGCATGGGCCCTCGGTTTGGTCTTTCTCTCACCGATAGTGGTGCCCGTTTATTTGCTGTTTGGTCAGCGAAAATTCTATGGCTATGTAGAAGCTCGGCGGAAGGGTGATCTTGAAATTCAGAAAATAGCTGAAAAACTGATGGCTGAGATGTCGACACTTTTTAGCCCGGAGGAAGGTGGTTCTCAAGGGGCTAGCTTACTGGAAAAACTCGCATTAATGCCCTTTACCAAAGGGAATAAGGTTGGGTTGCTGGTGAATGGTGAACAAACTTTTGCGAGTATCTTTGACGAGATAGACAAGGCAACACATTATATTCTTTTGCAGTTTTATATTGTGCGTGACGATCAGCTTGGTAGAGAGCTCCAGGCGAAACTGATTGAAAAAGCCCATCAGGGTGTAAAGGTGTATTTTCTCTATGATGCTATTGGTAGCTTCAGTTTATCGCGCCGCTATTTAAAAGAGTGTCGGCAAGCGGGTATTAATATTGAACCATTCAGAACCTGGCGCTGGGGTAAGCGTCGCCGGTTTCAAATTAACTTTCGAAACCACCGAAAAATCGTGGTGATTGATGGCTGCACTGCATTTGTTGGCGGTGCAAATATTGGTGATGAGTACCTCAATCGTGACAGGCGACTCAACCCTTGGAGGGATACTCACGTGCGTATGGAGGGGCCATCAGTACAGGGCTGCCAGTTATCCTTCCTTGAAGATTGGTATTGGGTCACCAGTGAGGTGCCAGATATGGATTGGCACCCCGGCGGCGTTAGTAGCGATCAGAGGGTTTTGATATTGCCAACCGGTCCGGCAGACAGGGTTGAGACTTGTCAGTTAATGTTTCTTCATGCGATCAATAGTGCCACTGAACGCCTTTGGATAGTTGGACCTTATTTTGTGCCGGATGAGTCTATCTTGAAAGCGCTGAAATTAGCGGCCTTGAGGGGGGTGGATGTCAGGTTGATGCTGCCGGGTAAAACGGATAATCGCATGGTGCAGCTTTCTTCTTATGCGGCACTGTTAGATCTTCGAAATACGGGCATTAGGGCGTTTCAATACCAGCAGGGGTTTTTACACCAAAAGGTGGTGTTGGTCGACAGTGATCGAGCCTATGTAGGCACCGCTAATTTTGATAATCGTTCATTCCATTTGAATTTTGAGGTGACAGTGATGGTCACAGGGCAGCAGTTTGCTTCAGAGGTAGAGTTAATGCTCAATAAAGACTTCAGCTGTTGCCATCCACTGACAGGGGAGGAGCTGGCTCAACGCAGTGTCGTATTCCGGTCTTTGGTAAAACTGTCTCATTTATTTTCTCCAATTCAGTAATCTTGATCAAGGTAGGGCGGAAAAACTGCTTTTTTTTAAAGAATATCATTGGTCATTGTTGCAGCTTAATAAAACTACCAGTATTGTTGACCAAGTTAATTTGGTGTTACATGAGGACCTCTTTTGAAGCCTACCGATATCAAAAATCCGGAGTACTTCCACCAAGTGGTGGATTGCCAGTACGCCTGTCCTGCGCATACTCCGGTTCCAGAATACATTCGTCTGATTGCACAGCAACGTTATACCGATGCCTACATGATCAATTGGGAATCCAATGTGTTTCCCGGTGTGCTCGGTCGTACCTGTGATCGTCCTTGTGAGCCGGCATGCCGTCGTGGCAGGGTCGAGTCAGAGCCTGTGGCGATTTGTCGTCTCAAACGGGTAGCTGCAGATTTCAAGGACGATATAACGTCTCGCTTGCCTGATATTCCATCTAAAAAGAATGGCCGCAAGATTGCACTTGTGGGTGCCGGGCCTGCATCGTTAACGGTGGCTCGGGATTTAGCGCCGTTAGGGTATGAGCTGGATATCTATGATGAGCAACCTGTTGCTGGTGGCTTTATGCGTAGCCAGATACCTTCATTCCGATTACCCGACACTGTTCTGAATGAAGAAGTTGGTTATATCCTAGATATGGGGTTAACAACACATTTCAATCACTATGTAGATAGTCTGAAAGGGCTGTTGGATCAGGATTACGATGCCATCTTTGTGGGATCAGGCGCTCCCCGCGGGCGTGATCTGCCGGATTTACCAGGCCGCCAAGAAGGTGATGCCTCTATCCATATTGGCATCGACTGGCTGTCCAATGTCGCCTTTGAGCACATCGAGAAAATTGGTAAACGCGTTATCGTGTTGGGTGGCGGTAATACTGCCATGGATTGCTGCCGTACTGCCCGAAGAGTGGGTGGTAACGATGTAAAAGTTATTGTGCGAAGTCCTTTTGATTCAATGAAGGCTTCTGTCTGGGAAAAAGAGGATGCCATTCACGAGGGTATTCCTATTGTCGACAACCATGTGCCTCTGGAGTTTGTGGTTGAAAATGGCAAGTTGGTGGGCATGCGTTTTGAGAAAGTGAGCGCAGTTTTTGATGAAGATGGGAAGCGCTCTCTAGTGCCCACTGGTGAAGAGCCGGTTTTGGTCCCCTGTGATGAGGTGTTGGTGGCCATCGGACAGGAAAATGCTTTCCCTTGGATTGAGAAAGATATCGGTATTGAGTTCGATAATTGGGGGATGCCGGTATTAAATGCACAAACCTTTCAGTCCTCTTGCGCCAAAGTCTTTTTTGGTGGTGATTCTGCTTTCGGGCCTGAAAATATTATTACCGCTGTGGCGCACGGTCATCAGGCGGCCATTTCTATCGACCTGTTCTGTGATGACAAACAAGTCAATCAGCGACCGGCTCCTGGAACCAGCTTGCTCAGTCAGAAGATGGGTATTCACGAGTGGAGTTATGATAACGATGTCACCACGGAAGAGCGGAAAATTGTACCGTTGGTGGAGCTTACCAGCGCACTGCAAAACCGTACCATGGAGGTTGAGCTGGGATTTGATGTCCAGGTGGCCTTTGATGAGGCGGAACGCTGTCTCAACTGTGATGTCCAGACGGTGTTCACTGATGATAAGTGTATCGAGTGCGACGCCTGTGTTGATATCTGTCCCATGGATTGCATCAACTTTATTGAAAACAGCGATGAATCTGAGTTGCGTCAAAACCTCAGAGTCAAGGCTGTGAATGCCGATCAGGATATCTATGTATCCGGTAACTTGGAGACCGGTCGAGTGATGGCAAAAGATGAAAACGTGTGCCTTCACTGTGGTCTCTGCGCCGAACGTTGTCCCACTGCGGCTTGGGATATGCAGCAATTCTTTTATCAGGTGACCAAGGCAGCGCCATTATGCAGCAAATAGAATCGGTCAACGATTTCGTTATTCGTTTTGCCAACATTAACGGGACTGGATCTGCCAGTGCCAATAACCTGTTTGCAAAGACTATCTTTCGGATGGGGCTACCGGTTAGTCCCAAGAATGTATTCCCTTCTAATATCCAGGGGTTGCCCACTTGGTATGAGGTGCGTGTCAACGATAAAGGATACGTGGGGCGCCGTGGTGGTGTTGATATTATGGTGGCGGTAAATCCACAGAGTCTAGCGCAAGATATTAAAGCGGTGGATCCAGGTGGCTACTTTGTTTATGACAGCACTAAATCGCTTGATTTAAGGCTGCACCGCAATGACATCAGCATCTTTGGGATCCCTCTCACCGATATTTGTCGCCGAGAATATACCGACCCACGCCAACGCCAGTTATTTAAAAATGTTATCTACATTGGCGCGTTAGCAGCCATGTTAGATCTAGAATTTGATGTGCTCACAAATTTGATACATGACCAGTTCAAGGGCAAAGAAAAACTGATTGCACCAAATATCCACGCGTTGGAGCTGGGCTACCAGTATGCAGAGGAGAACTTTTCCTGCCCCCTTGGTATCCGGGTAGAACGTCGAGATATGGTCGACGGACACATCATGATGGAGGGGAATGCTGCGCTTGGACTCGGTGCCGTTTATGGTGGTGCTTCTGTAGTGGCTTGGTATCCCATTACGCCCTCTACCTCTGTCATTGAGCAGTTTGAAAAATACGCCAAGCGGTTACGAATCGACCCGGGTTCTGGTCAGCGTAACTACGCTATTGCTCAAGCAGAAGACGAATTGTCAGCCATTGGAATGGTGGTTGGCGCTTCATGGAATGGCGCTCGATCGTTCACCGCAACGTCAGGTCCCGGTGTGTCGCTGATGAATGAATTTCTGGGGCTGGCCTACTTTGCCGAGGTACCAACCGTGCTGTTTAATGTGCAGCGATCTGGTCCTTCAACCGGTATGCCCACTCGTTCCCAGCAGTCCGATCTGTTGCTGTCAGCTTATGCATCGCACGGCGACACCAAGCAAGTCTTGATGTTTCCTTCTACGCCCAAAGAGTGTTTCGATATGGCTGCTGACAGCTTTGATCTTGCGGATCGACTGCAAACGCCGGTGATATTGATGACAGATTTGGATCTGGGTATGAACGAGCATTTCTCCGAACCATTGGAATGGGATGACAGCAAGCTTTATGACCGGGGAAAAGTCTTCTCTGAAACAGAGCTGGAAGAAATGTCAGAGCGTTACGGGCGTTATCTGGACATAGATGGTGATGGTATTTGTTATCGCACCTACCCAGGCACCCATCCCACTAAAGGGGCATTTTTTACCCGTGGATCATCGCGTGATCGATATGCCAAGTACACAGAAAGCAGTGATGAATATGTAGACAACATGCAGCGCTTGTTAGTTAAGTGGGAGACAGCCAAAAACTATGTGCCTCAGCCTGAAATTCGGCCTGCCAAGCAATCAACGCGAGACGGGATGATTTACTTTGGTACCACCACTGCATCAGCTGAAGAAGCACTGGACATCTTGTGTGATAAAGGTCTTCATATGGATGCCCTGCGTGTGCGTGGTTTCCCCTTTAATGCGGATGTTGAAGCCTTTATCGAAGGGCATGATAGGGTCTTTGTGGTTGAGCAAAATCGTGATGGGCAGCTAAGAACTATGCTGATTAATGAATGTGAAATTAATCCCAGTAAATTGAAGCCACTGTTGTGCTATGACGGGCTACCAGTGACTGCCCGCTGGATTATTGAAGCCATTACCGGTAGTGGAACAACAGATAATGTGGTGCCACTTTCCAAGGAGGTGAAGACATGACTTATCATCGCCCGGAATTTCGCCACCCTGACCTCCCTACCAATGACTTGGGGTACACCAAAAAGCAATATGAGGGGGCTATCTCCACACTTTGTGCTGGGTGTGGTCATGATTCAATTAGTGCGGGTATTATTCAAGCCTGTTTTGAATTGTCCATTGAGCCTCACAAAGTAGCCAAAGTCTCGGGCATAGGTTGTTCGTCAAAAACCCCTACTTATTTTCTGGGGAATTCCCATGGGTTTAACTCAGTGCATGGGCGGATGCCTTCGGTGGCGACGGGCGCAAATTTAGCTAATCGTGAATTGACCTATATCGGTGTTTCTGGTGACGGAGATACTGCCTCTATTGGTATGGGGCAGTTTGCTCATGTGGTGCGGCGTAACCTGAACATGATGTATTTGGTAGAAAATAACGGTTGTTACGGACTTACCAAGGGGCAGGATTCGGCGACTGCTGACATTGGCTCTATGGGTAAAAAGGGCACCCCTAATCCATTTGAACCTATCGACCTTTGCACCTTGGCACTTGAACTGGGTGCTACGTTTGTAGCGCGTAGTTTTTCGGGTGATAAGGAGCAATTAGTTCCACTGATTAAGGCTGCTATTAGTCATTCCGGTTTTGCCTTGATTGATGTGATTTCTCCCTGTGTGACCTTTAACAACACCACAACGTCTACCAAAAGTTATGAATTTGTCCGGGAGCATATTGAGGCTACGGGAAAAACAGACTTTATCCCGGTGCGCCAGGAAATTACTGCTGACTACGACCCCGGGTTTACCCAAGAGGTGACGCTCCATGATGGTTCTGTGATTCATCTTCACAAAGGTGATGAAAACCTGGATGTCCACAACCGATTAAGTGCCATACAAGCCGTTCATGAGAGCAAGGAAAAGGGCGAAATTCTGACGGGTTTATTGTACATTAACCCTGATTGTCAGGATTTTCATGAAATTATTGGCTCAGTTGAAAAACCATTGAGAGACCTGGATGAAACGTCGCTTTGCCCTGGCAG
>JBALVP010000075.1:0-7670 GCA_036961395.1 Porticoccus sp. | reverse complement strand
GTATCATCAGCAAGATACTTGGCATCGTAATCATAAAATATGTGATCGGTCTCCAGCTTAATGGACGGCAGCATTTCGTCACCCAGCACGGCCACGGTATATTCCGCTCCAACAATCCACTGCTCAGCGATGACGCTACTGTCCAGTTTTGCTGCGGCTTGCCATGCATCTCTCAATGCACTTTCACTATCTGCTCGAGTCATCCCAAGACTTGACCCTTCATGGGACGGCTTCACCATCACAACGCCACCCAGAGCATCCAGTGTGGCTTGCCAATCAGTCTCTTCATTCAGCACGGCAAACTTTGGCGTGGGTACACCCACCCCCGCCCAGAACTGCTTACTGTGTAATTTGTCCATTGCCAACGCCGAGGCGAAAACACCACTTCCGGTGTAAGGTAACCCCAGAAACTGCAACGCACCCTGAAGACTCCCATCCTCTCCACCAGGGCCATGCAACATAATCAGCGCTCGATCCAACCGGTGTTCTGGCAACTGCTGCAATAGGTCTGCACCCACATCAATGGGCACCACCTCGACACCACAACGATGCAAAGCTTTTATCACGGCCTGTCCCGAAAGCAGCGAAATATCACGCTCAGCTGAAGTGCCGCCATAAAGCACACCAACCCGACCATATTTCTGTTTCATCGCATCGCTAACTGTCATCATCAAATGTCTCTACACCAACTTTCTTTCGGCCAAACTTTTCACCAGCTTCCCTACACTGCCTGCGCCCTGAGTAATCACAATATCGCCCCCTTGAACAATATCTTTGAGAACATCTCCCACCTCATCGATACCCGGGACATAGATAGGGTCCACCAACCCCCGCTGACGGATACTGCGACACAACGTACGACTATCCGCGCCGGGGATCTCCTCTTCTCCGGCTGAATACACCGCCAACAGCAGCACCACATCACAACTGGAAAGAACCTGTACAAAATCCTCATAGAGGTCCCGAGTTCGGGTATAGCGGTGAGGCTGAAATACCATCACCAACCGCTTATCCGGCCAACCTTCACGCACAGCTTTAATCGTTGCCGCAACTTCTCTAGGGTGGTGACCATAATCATCCACCAACATGGCCGCTCCACCGAGAACGGGGTACTCCCCATAAATCTCAAAACGACGACCAACACCCTGAAAGCCCGCCAACCCCGACTGGATAGCTTGATCAGATACCCCCTCATCAGTGGCCACAGCAATAGCAGCAACAGCATTTAATACGTTGTGTACACCGGGGATATTCATCTCCATAGCCAACGGCTTTGACTGACCGGGGCGATAGACGACAAAACGGCTTTGGCACTGTCTCATCACCACCTCATCAATTCGGAAATCGGCATCCTCAGCAAAGCCATAGGTCAACACCGGGCGAGATACATCCGGCAAAATCTCACGAACCACAGGATCATCAATACAAAGCACTGCTAGCCCGTAAAATGGCAGGTTATGAAGAAATTCAACAAAGGTTTGCTTTAATCGGCTGAAATCAAAGTCATAAGTTTCCATATGGTCGGCATCGATATTGGTCACCACCGCCACCATAGGTTGCAAATGAAGGAAGGACGCGTCGCTCTCATCAGCCTCTGCCACCAGATAACGGCTTTCGCCCAACTGGGCATTGGTGCCAGCACTCTTGACCAGCCCACCAATGACAAAGGTGGGCTCTTTACCTTCAGCCGCTAATATTGATGCCAACAAACTGGTGGTGGTGGTTTTCCCATGGGTACCTGCTACGGCAATGCCATGCCGATAACGCATCAATTCGGCTAGCATTTCTGCTCGACGAACTACCGGGATGCGCTGCTCCCGTGCGGCGACAATTTCCGGGTTATCCATGGTCACGGCTGAGGATTTCACCACTACATGGACATCGTTAACATTAGTCTCCGAATGACCAAGCTGAATCGTCGCACCAAGCTGCTTCAAACGACGAGTATTGTTGCTTTCACCCAGATCAGAACCAGAAATTTCATAGCCTTGATTGAGTAGCACCTCAGCGATCCCACACATGCCACTACCACCGATACCAATGAAGTGAATGCGGCGAATACGACGCATTTCGGGTACTTGATAAATACCCTCACTGCTCACGACACACCTCCATGCAAACATCGGCGACAACGTCAGCAACATTGGATTTTGCTAACTGTCGGGCACTCACTGCCATTGAACGTAACTTCTCTCTATCCCCCAGCCACGACTCCAACAGTGATCCCAGTTTTTCAGGGGTGAGGTCCACCTGCTGAATTAACTCTGCAGCGCCCTGTTTCACCAGCCACTCACCATTACGGGTTTGATGATCATCAATAGCGTGCGGATAGGGAATTAGTATGGCCCCCACACCCGCAGCAGCTATCTCGGAAACAGTGAGAGCACCTGCTCGACAGACCACTAAATCAGCCCAACTGTAGGCCTCAGCCATATCGGTAATAAAGGGCTCTACCTGAACGTTGACAGCGACCGCTTGATAAGCCTCCTCCGTAATAGCCACATGAGACTTACCACACTGATGCCTCACCTCCAACTGCTGACTTTCCGGTAACAACGCCAAGGCTTGCGGTACTTGTTGGTTGATAGCTAAAGCACCCAAACTCCCCCCCAGCACCAACAACCGTAGAGGGCGATCACCTTGAGCGATCCGTTGTTCCGGTTCCGCGATACCTTCTATTTCTTTACGAACGGGATTGCCTGTCCACTCACCATTGGGCAATGCTCCTGGAAAGGCCTCTAGAACTCGGCTTGCTATTTTTGCCAATAATTTGTTGGTTGTCCCAGCTGCGGCATTCTGTTCGTGAATCACCAATGGAAGCCCCAGAATCCTTGCGGCTAAGCCACCAGGGCCGGAAGCGAAACCACCCAGACCCAAGACTGCATCCGGACACTCACGACGAATAAGACCAATGGCCTGCCACAGAGCTCGAATTAAAAGAATGGGTGCTTTCAATAACTTGACCACACCTTTACCACGCAAACCTTCTACATCGATGTAGTTGATAGGAAACTGGTTAGCAGGAACCAGCTCTGCTTCAATTCCGCGACGAGTACCGAGCCAGCTCACAGTAATGCCACGCGCACGAAGCTCTTGTGCTACCGCCAACGCGGGGAACACATGACCTCCAGTACCACCTGCCATTACCATCACCTTATTACATCTCCGCTCTGTCACGTCTCACCTGCTTCGCTACTGCCGGGGCATTGTCCATCTCCCGACTAATTCGCAACACCAACGCCACCATTGCAGTGCAAATCAACAAGCTACTCCCGCCATAACTTATAAACGGCAAGGTCAGCCCTTTGGTCGGCAGCAATCCGGAAGTAACACCAATATTGATAAATGTCTGGCCCGCCAACATCATGGCAATACCAAAGCAGCTATAGGCAGCAAACCAGTCCTGCCGACGCAGTGCTTTTTTAGCCACATGAAAGATGCGATACACCAGCAGAACAAAAAGCCCGATAACAACGGCAACACCCAACAACCCAAATTCTTCGGCGTAGATGGCAAAAACAAAATCGGTATGAGCTTCCGGCAAATAAAACAGCTTCTGTACGCTATTACCCAGGCCAACGCCCCACCATTCACCACGACCAAACGCGATCAATGACTGGGTCAGCTGATAACCCGTGTTGTACTGATCAGCCCAGGGATCTAAAAAGGTCACCAACCGCTGCACTCGATAGGGCGACATCAACGCTATTCCGGCCATCCCGGATACGCCCAACACCAGCAGCGCACTAAATTGCCACAACCGAACACCTGCAATAAATAACATCCCCAATACGGTGCCACTCATCACCACGGCAGAACCGAAGTCTGGCTCTAACAACAACAGAAAAATCATCGCAGCCAGTACGGCGACTGGCTTCATAAAACCTTGCCACTGCACCCGCAACTGGCGCTGATGACGCTCCAGATAACCCGCCATAAAAAGAATCACTACAAACTTGGCCAGCTCAGACACTTGTAGGTTAATTGGCCCCAGTGGAATCCAACGCTGGCTACCATTAACCTTACGTCCAATGCCGGGAATCAGCACTGCAAGTAACATAAGCAGTGTGAGCAGTAGCAGCGGGACGCCATAGCGATACCAAATTCTCGAGGGAACGCTGAGAAATACAATGGCAACCGTGAGCGCCATGGCCAGAAACATCAGATGTCGCTTGAGATAAAAGAACCCGTCACCATAGCTATGCTCGGCAAAGCTGATAGAAGCCGAGCTAATCATTACCAAGCCAATAGACATGATGGCCAACGTAGCCAACAGCAGCGATCGATCAAGCCCGCCAATAAAATCAACGATGGTGGGTAGTCGCAGAGATAGCGCTGTCATCGCAACCCCTCCACTACTTTTACAAACTGTTCACCACGGTCTTCAAAACTACTGAACATATCAAAACTGGCGCAAGCGGGAGACAGCAACACCACATCTCCCGCCTCAACAACCTGTTGTGCGGCTTCCACGGCACTCTGCAAATTAGTCGCAAAAACAGTAGGCACCCTGCCGCCTACAGCATCGCTAATAGTCGGAGCATCTTCGCCCATCAGCACCAACTGTTTTACCTGCCCTGAGACCGCCTCGGCAAGTGGTGAAAAATCTTGGCCCTTACCTTGCCCACCGGCAATCAGTACTAAGTTAGCCTCTCCCGCCAACCCGTCGATCGCAGCCAACGTAGCACCAACATTCGTTGCTTTGGAGTCATTGATATAGGCAACACCCGCTAAGCTTTTCACTGTCTGGCAGCGATGAGGCAACCCGTGAAACTCACGCAACACCAACAACATATCAGCCATGGACAACCCTATAGCTGAGCCCAGCGCCAACGCCGCCAAAGCATTCCGAGTATTGTGACGCCCCTTAATACCTAACTCTGCTTCAGGCATTAGCCGCTCAAATTGATAGGACAACCAGGGCTCTCCATCCTGATCCAGTAGCCCGAAGCCGCCAAAATCTGGCCTATCAAGACCAAAGCTCCACTGTTTCACTGTGTCATTGACGAGCGGAACACTAAGCTTGTCCTCCCGATTGACAACGACTTGTCTTGCACCATTAAAAATTCGATGTTTGGCCTGGTGGTAATCGAGCAGGCTATTGTAGCGATCCATATGATCGGGGCTGATATTCAGCACCGTCGCTACTTCAGCATTTAACCCATAGACCGATTCAAGTTGAAAACTGGAGAGCTCCAAGACATAAACCTCGGCCGCCTCATCCAGCAACTCAAGTGCTGGCACCCCAAGATTTCCGCCCACACCTGCTGCCAGGCCTGCTGCTGCACACATCTCACCCAGCAGCGTGGTCACCGTGCTTTTACCATTTGAACCTGTGATGGCAACAATCGGCGCATTGGCTGCCCGCGCGAACAGTTCAATATCACTAATAACCGATATACCAGACGTTAAGGCAGACTGAACAGCGGCATTCTGGCGTGAAAGCCCGGGGCTGAGAATCACTTCGTCCGCCCCCTCAAAACTATCTATGGCCAGCTCACCCAAAGCTACCGGCACTTCCGGCAGCTCGGCTTTTAACTGCTCCAGGCAAGGCGGTTGCAAGCGGGTATCAAGCATCACAAAGCGCTCGCCCATTTGCGACAAATGACGAGCCACAGACAAACCCGTAGCGCCGATACCGACCACTACTTTCAGTTTGCTACTGGCTATCAATTGCGTCATTGCCATACCCTGTGACCTTGCTGCTTACCGTAACTTCAAGGTCGCCAAACCAAACAAGACCAGAATCACAGTAATAATCCAAAATCGGACAATGACTCGTGGCTCTGGCCAACCTTTTAATTCAAAGTGATGGTGGATGGGCGCCATGCGAAATATTCTGCGACCGGTCAACTTGAAGGACGCCACCTGAATAATGACTGACACCGTCTCAAGAACGAACACACCACTCATAATGAAAAATACGATTTCATGGCGCACTATTACCGCTATCACACCCAACGCGGCACCCAGTGCCAGCGCACCCACATCCCCCATAAATACCTGGGCGGGATAGGTGTTAAACCATAAAAAACCGAGACCTGCACCCCCCAAGGCCGCACAGAACACACCCAGTTCACCCGCCCCTTCGACATAAGGGATATGCAAGTAATCAGCAAACTGAACATTACCGACCAAATAGGCGATGACACCGAGAGCACCACCTACCAGCACTGTCGGCATAATGGCAAGGCCATCAAGGCCATCAGTCAGGTTGACCGCATTACTGCTTCCCACGATGACCAGATAAGAAAGCACGACATAGAAAACACCCAACGGCATCGCGACTTCTTTGAAGAACGGCACAATCAATTCATTTTCAGCGCCCGTGCTACCGCATTGATAGAGAACGATTGCAGCACCTAAGCCACCCACTGACTGCCAGAAATATTTCCATTTTGCAGGCAACCCCCGAGAGTTTTTCTCCACCACTTTGCGATAGTCATCCACCCAGCCCACGGCACCAAAAATAGTAGTCACCGCCAACACCACCCAGACGTAATGGTTAGACAGGTCCGACCAAAGTAGCGTGCTCACAAAAATTGACGCTAGAATCAATGCACCGCCCATCGTTGGCGTGCCTGATTTACTCAAATGACTCTGAGGACCATCGGTGCGAATCGACTGGCCAATTTGAAGGTGATTCAGCCGTCTGATCATGGCGGGACCAAACAACAAAGAAATACCTAAAGAAGTAAGGACACCCAAAATGGCCCTAAACGTTAGATACTTCACCACACCAAATGCGGTAAAATATTGCGCCAAGTAATCAGCCAACCAAAGCAACATAACTACTGCTCTCCCGATTCTGTTATCTGCTGTACAACATCTTCCATGGCCATGAAGCGCGACCCCTTCACCAAAACCACAGCGTCAGGATCAAGCAGTGTTTTAAGGTGGGCACTCAATGCTTCTTTATTCTCAAAATGCTGACCGCCTGCACCAAATTCGTGGATAGCGTTGGCACAGAGAGGGCCAACGGCCAGAAAGCATTCAACACCCTGATCCGCCGCATAACGTCCCACGTCAGCATGCAAGTTCGCCTCTTCACCACCCAGCTCACCCATATCACCCAACACCAGTATGTGACGACCACGAAACTTCATCAGGGTCTTAATGGCGGCCTTCACTGAACCTGGATTCGCGTTATAGGTGTCATCAATAACAGAAGCACCATTGGACAACTTAAGTCGGTTCAAGCGACCGGGTACTGGCTGCAGTTTGTTTAGCCCGGCAGAGACCATTCCCAGCTCAGCACCAACAGCATGAGCACAAGCTGCTGCGGCCACAGCGTTACCCACGTTATGCTCTCCACTCAGAGGCAACCTGATAGCCACTTCGCCAACCGGCGTCACAAGCACAAAAAGATGACAACCCAAATCATCAGCGACCATTTCTTTGGCATAAAAATCTGCGCGGTCATTCACTATGGAATAGGTAAGAACTCTTGCTCGCGTAGAGGCGCGCCATTGATCGGCATAAGACTCATCCAGGTTGATAACCGCCGTACCTTGATCCGAGACACCCCGATAAATCTCACCCTTTGCTTTAGCAATACCATCCACACTGCCAAAACCAGCCACATGTGCTGGCAAAACGTTAGTCACGACCACCACGTCCGGGCGGGCCAAACCACACAGGTATGCAATTTCACCCGATGCACTGGCACC
>JBALVP010000074.1:0-7737 GCA_036961395.1 Porticoccus sp. | reverse complement strand
GTAGTGATACAGCCATTACCACCGCTGTCGAGAATATCAGTGCGCTAATCAATGTATGATGAACTCTGTCCATACGACCAGCCCCAAAATTTTGGCCAATAATAGGGCCCACTGCACCCGAAAGGGCAAAAATAATACCAAATGCAACGGGCATGATGCGGCCAACAATCGAAAACCCAGCAACAGAACCATCTCCAAATATTGACATGCTGGCTGTCACATAAGCATTACCAATTGGCGTTGCAACATTGGTCAACATAGCTGGCACTGCAATTTTTGCAATAGACCCAAGGTCACCACGAAACTCACCCACCCCAAGCCCATTTGGCATGTATTGACGGTTAATCACATACCTTACGCCAATAACTAAAACGGAAATTCGTGCAACAACCGAAGCAACAGCGGCACCAGCAACACTCATGTCCAAGCCAAAAATCAATATAGGGTCAAGTACAAGATTTACCATGCTGCCCGCAATGGTAGCAATCATCGCGTGTTTGGGATCACCTAAAGCGCGTAGAACACCTCCCATACTCATACCCAGAGCTAAAATGGGCATTGAAGGTACGATAATACGAAGATACAACGCTGCAAGCTGGTGCGCACGCCCTGTTGCACCAAGCAACTCAAGGAAAAACGGGATATTCAGCCAGACAATCAATGCGCTGGGCACCGTGACCACAACAGCAAATACTGAGACACTCGCTACATAGCGCTTAGCGGATGACATCTCCCCTCTACCGGCGGCTCTGGCCACCAATGCAGCCATGGCAATGGAAATACCGATACAGATCGTCGTGGTAAAAAAGAGTATTGAGCCCGCATAACCTACTGCCGCTGCAAGCTCAGTTTCTCCGAGTAAGCTCAAGAAATAAATATCTGCAAGGTCGACAAGAAAAATGGCCATCAGACCAAGTGCGGCTGTTGACGCCATCACCGCAATATGGCGATGCAGTGATCCCGTCACAAAGCGGGGTGATGCCATTACGCCTCCCGAAGAAACCTCAACACCAACTGTTGTACTTTTATAAGCAAATCGTCATGACACTCTATCGAGAGCCTGGCTGACATCCGCAATAATATCGTCAATATTTTCAATACCCACTGAAATACGGACGAGATCAGCACTGACACCTGCTGCAGCCAACTCATCATCATTCAATTGTCGGTGAGTGGTGGACGCCGGATGACAGGCTAGTGATTTAGCGTCACCAATATTAACCAGCCGTAAAATCATCTCCAACGCATCAATAAATTGTGTGCCGGCCTCTTTACCTGAACCTGAACCTGAACCACTCTTTATTCCAAAACTCAGGATACCGGAAGCCTTACCACCAGTGATTTTCTGACAATTCTGGTAATAGGGGCTTTCTGGCAAGGCCGCATAGTTTACCCATGCCACCTTTTCATGATTGTTCAAGTAATTGGCCAGTTTTTCTGCATTTTCACAATGCCGCTCCATGCGAAGCCCCAACGTCTCCAGACCCTGCAAAATTTGGAATGAGTTAGTGGGGGAAATGGCAGCACCTGTGCTACGAAGTGGGACAACCCGACAACGACCTATGTAAGCAGCCGCGCCCAATGCCTCCGTATAAACAACACCGTGATAGGAAGGATCAGGCTCATTTAAAATGGGAAACCGCTCTTTGTTCGCTACCCAATCAAACTTTCCTGAATCAATAATGACACCGCCAAGGGATGTACCATGCCCGCCGATATATTTGGTTAGCGAGTGAATAACGATGTCCGCACCCAACTCAAAGGGGCGACATAAAAATGGTGTCGCAACCGTACTATCTACAATCAAAGGCACACCATGTTTGTGTGCAATTTCAGCAAACTTTTCAAGATCAACAATATTGCCTGCAGGGTTACCAATGGACTCACAAAAAACTAGCTTGGTGTTTTCATCAATAGCCTTTTCTAGAGTATCAAAATCATCTGCTGACACCATTCGCGCTTCGATACCCTGCTTGGGTAACGTGTGGGCAAACAGGTTATAGGTGCCACCATACAGCTGACTGGTACTGACAATATTGTCACCCACGGAGCAAATACACTGAATAGCGTAAGTAATCGCAGCCATACCCGAAGCGACAGCCAGAGCACCTATACCACCTTCCATGGCCGCTACTCGCTGTTCAAGCACATCAGTTGTTGGGTTCATGATCCGGGTGTAAATATTCCCCGGTACTTTTAAATCGAATAAATCTGCACCGTGCTGAGTGTCATCAAAGGTATATGAGGTGGTTTGATAAATGGGGACAGCTGCCGCTTTGGTTGTAGATTCCGACTTATACCCATGATGCAATGCTAGAGATTCAAGTTTCATAGCTAGATTCACTCTCCAAAAAATATTTATATTTAATTTTTAATAAAGGATGCGCTTAATAAAACCTGGTCGATTATAGACCAGCTGCTAACTCACGCGTCAACTCAGCTGCGGGTATTGCCTTACAACCCGTCGCATTCTGACCTGACCAAAGGGGAGAGAAATCCCCCGAGCCCTGAGCTTCCAATAGGGTGCGCAAGGGTGAAATAGCACTAGCCGCCAAAGGGAATGCCGGAATGCCATAATGGATAGGACCAAGCTCTTTCATGGCAAAATTGATGATGGCACGAGCAGGCCGCCCTGTAAAAATATTTGTCAAAGCCGTGCTCTTAGCCCTAGAACTTTTCAGTGCAGCACGATGTACCTGGCTGGTAAGCGCCTCGCAACAAAGTAAATATGCTGTTCCTATTTGGACACCTGAAGCACCCAAATCCATCGCCGCCTCAACACCATTGGCATCGGCAATACCTCCAGCTGCAACCACCGGAACGTTCACCTCTCTGACAATTTGTGGAAGTAGTGCAAATGTACCCAGCTGCGAATTGAGATCACGGGATAAGAACATACCCCGGTGGCCGCCCGCCTCCAATCCCTGAGCAATAATCACATCAGCGCCACATTCTTCCAACCACAAGGCTTCTTCCAACGTCGTAGCAGAACTAATGACCTTTGCACCAAATGCCTTTACTCGTGCCAGCAACTCATCCGATGGCAACCCAAAATGGAAGCTAACCACGGGCGGTTTAAATTCCTCCAGTATTTCCACAGCATCTGAATTAAATGGTATTCGGCTGGCAACAGGAATCATATTGGGGTCAACACCATGTGCTTTATAAAATGGCATTAACGCATTACGCCAGATCATTTCGGCTTTGTGGCTATGCTCAGGAACTTCGTGACAAAAGAAATTAACGTTATAGGGTCGGCTGGTCTGTGTCTTAATGGTGATCAATTCATCCCGCAATTGCTCCACACTCAGCATGGCACAAGGTAATGAGCCCAGCCCTCCAGCATTTGAGACAGCCACGGCTAGAGCACTGCCTTGTACCCCCGCCATGGGTGCCTGAATTATTGGCAACTCTGTCCCCAGTAATTCTCGCAACCCCATATGATTAATGCCGACAATCTCTTTCATAGGAATATGTTCTTTACCAACAAGTGCCTAGACCCTTTTATGGTCATACCCTGAAAACTCAATTCCCGATAATTTTGCCAATTCAGCATCAAAGGTCGCAAGGTCATCCCGAGAAAATTCGTTGAGATGTGAATATCCACATGCTCGGGCCATCACCTTCATCAATTCAATAGATGCGTCAAAAAATGTGGCCAATCTTTGTGCAGAGCTTTCGACATCCAGCCTTTTTCGCAGCTCAGGATTTTGGGTAGCAATACCTGCAGGACAGTTATTCGTGTGGCATATTCTGGCAGCGATACAGCCAATAGACTGCATGGCACTGTTAGCAATAGCTACACCATCAGCACCCAGAGCCATCGCTTTAATAAAGTCACTGGGTACACGTAATCCGCCAGTGGCAATCAGTGTCACCTTTCCGCTCACGCCCTGCTGATCAAGATAGTGTCTGGCACGGGCTAATGCAGGAATGGTTGGCACACTAATGTGGTCTCGAAACAGCAATGGCGCAGCACCTGTCCCTCCACCTCGGCCATCCAAAATAATGTATTCAGCGCTGGCCTGAAGGGCAAACTCAATATCCCGCTCAATATGATTAGCACTGAGCTTGAAACCAATCGGAATACCGCCAGTGATTTCGCGTACTCTATCGGCAAACCTCCTGAAATCTTCCGGGGTATTTAAATCACTAAATGTGGGCGGTGAAATAGCTGGCTCGCCCTCAGGTATTCCGCGAACTTCAGAAATCTTACCCACGTTTTTTACTGCAGGAAGATGCCCACCGGTGCCCGTTTTTGCGCCTTGGCCACCTTTAAAATGGAATGCCTGGACATGTTTCAATGCAGCCTCGGTATAACCAAATTTTGCACTGGCCAACTCATAAAAATACCGGCTATTGGCCTGCTGCTCTTCTGGCAACATGCCCCCTTCTCCAGAGCAAATCCCTGTTCCAGCGAGTTCAGCGCCCTTCGCCATCGCTACCTTTGCTTCCTCTGAAAGAGCCCCAAAGCTCATATCAGAAACAAACAGGGGTATCTTCAATACCAGCGGTTTTTTTGCTTCTGGACCGATAACTAACTCCGTACCCACGGCCACCTCCTCCATCAGAGGCTTTGCTGCTAACTGGGCGACCATAATCTGAATATCATCCCAGCTTGGCAACTGCTTCCTTGGCACCCCCATGGCGCTCACAGGTCCATGTGGACCCACCCCCGATAACCCCTCTCTAGCAAGCAGATGAATAAGCTCTACTGTAGGCTCTTCCTCAGTAGCCTGTACGGGAGGTATTAGGTTTTTATCTTCAATAATACCGGGGCCTTCAGTACCCACCTGTTCATCTGAAAACTGCTTGTGGGAACCATCACAAAAAGGGGCATTACGGGTATGCTTGCAGGCACACAGATAGGCTTCTTGCTCCTCAGCGGAGACAATCACTTTTGGGGTAAATGACGTACCTACATGAGAACCATCACAGAATGGCTGGCTTTTTGATTGACCACAGGTGCAAAAATGGTATTCCTGCCCCTTGGACAAATTGACCTTTACCGGTTTGTTATCGGCAATGATGGGATTATTCATAAGCGCTTTACTCATTGGAGTACAAGCAAGGCAAACACCAGAATGTCTTACTTATGCCCTATCCAATTATTGACACAAATACCTAACGTCAACGAACTAAGCCTCAACGATGTCGTCCTTCAAACTCAAAACGAATGCCACTACGTCATTACATTCCTGCTCAGGAACCTGTAACACACCCATCGTAGCGCCTGCATGCTCAAGGAAGACAGCCCAATCACTTTCGCTAATATTCATCCCCTTGTGGGAGACTTTCATATCTCGCCCTGTGTAATACACCGGGCCACCTGCGTTTGAACACAAATAGTCAATCAACAGTTGTTTTTCCCGCTCAATGCCATCATCTCCACGATTCTGCCAGAAACGACCCAACTCGAGGTCTGATTGTAGGCGTGGGAGTAAGTCATTAACAAAAGCCGTCATGCCATCGTAACCACCAAGGCGGTCATAAAGTGATTTCTGGTTCATCTTTTTTCCTTTTTATTTATAAGCAAAGCCTACCCTTGGCTATGATCAACAATATCTGCTTTCACCGAGTTAACCATCTTCAGTAATTCTTGCCTCTCCTTTTCTGGCACTTGATTCGTTATAAGAACCTCACTGAACAACGCAGTCATGCGACTCCACTCCAACTCTTTGATACCAAGGTGTGCGTGAGATTCTTTCATATCCCACCCGCGATAGAGACATGGGCCTCCAGCAGCCTGACACACAAAGGCCGTCATTTGGTACTTCAAATACGGTGCTGACACCCCCTTCATCGCGTCACCAACAATGGGGTTTGCATTAAAAACAACGTCATGCTCAATAATGTCAATAAAATCACTAATGACAACGGAAATAGTGGCCAACCCACCTAGCCGATCATAAAGCGGCATTTTCTTTTGGGTGTCATCACACCAAGCTAATGCCGAGTGAGACCCCAAAAGAAGAATGCCAACGAAGCTCAAGATGCCCCACATATCTTTACCGCGGAAAAACATAACAGCCTCCTTCTTACTGGCTATGCAATTAATGATACCCGCCTGATTTACCACTCTAACCAAGGATCGTAGCAATGACAGCCGATACAGCTGTGTGCCAACGATCACAGAAAGCTAAATACACAGGATTGCTCCCGTACATGAGCCTAACCATAGCAGAAGTTTTCCGGATGCAGAAAAAACCAATGCAGGGGGCATAAGAATAGCAACTGAAGCTACTTCAACTTGCTTGATATGAATTTTTTTTAAATACCCGTAAAAAAAGTACGCACTTGAAAGGCAAAACCCTTATCCTGTTCACATCACCACCGTTTAATTGACTAAAACCAGCAGAAGACATCCAAAATGGCCAAACCTAACTACAGCTTTGAAAAACGCCAGAGAGACATTGCAAAAAAGAAGAAAAAAGAAGAAAAACGACTGAAAAAAGCCGAGGCAAAAGCTGGCGTGGAGAATGCGGAGACTGAAGAGACGGGAGAGAGTGGAGAGGTAACGAATGACCAATCCCAGGGCGCTCAGCCTCTAAAAAGCGATGATAAAACAACAGATACCTGATACTCCCCTGTACTGATCAAGGGATAGAAATACAGACCGTCAGTACTTAAAATGAAAAACGGGCCAATGGCCCGCTTTTTCTTCTTGATGTATTTAATCTGGATTTGGTGCTTAGGTTATTCGTACTCAGCAATGGGCAGACAAGCGCACACCAGATTCCTATCACCATACACATTGTCGATACGCCCCACAGGCGACCAATATTTTGTTTCCCGGAGGGATGCCAACGGGTAGGCCGCCAGCTCTCTTGAGTAGCTTCTATTCCAGTCATCAGCTACTACGACATCAGCCGTATGCGGGGCATGACAGAGGGGATTGTCTTCCAATGGATAGTCTCCACGTTCTACGGCCGCAATCTCCTCACGAATTTGCAACATGGCATCGCAGAATCGATCCAGCTCCTCTTTGGATTCACTTTCAGTAGGCTCAATCATCAGGGTACCGGGCACCGGAAATGACATAGTCGGTGCGTGAAAGCCAAAATCAATCAAGCGCTTGGCCACATCGTCCACCGTGACACCAGAGTCATCTTTGATACCCCGCAAATCGACAATACATTCATGAGCCACTCGGTCATTGGTACCCGTATAAAGAATGGGATAAGCAGCTTTGAGCCGCTCAGCCATGTAGTTGGCATTGAGAATCGCAACCTCAGTGGCCTGTTTCAGACCTTGCGCACCCATCATTTTGATATACATCCAAGTAATGGGAAGAATACTGGCACTACCCCAGGGGGCGGCGGATACGGCACCCACAGCCGTCTCTTTACCCAAACTATCATGGCCCGGCAGATACGGCGCCAAATGTTCACGTACAGCCACAGGCCCTACACCAGGGCCACCACCACCGTGGGGAATACAAAAAGTTTTGTGCAAATTCAGGTGTGATACATCACCGCCAAACTTGCCTGGCTGGCATAGTCCCACCATCGCATTGAGGTTGGCGCCATCTATATAAACCTGCCCACCGTGCTGATGGGTGATGTCACAAATTTCAGTAATACCCTCTTCAAACACACCATGAGTGGACGGGTATGTCACCATAATGGCGGCAAGGTTTTCGCTGTGCTGTTCAGCCTTAGCACGAAGGTCGTCTATATCCACATTGCCCTGCTCATCACAGCTTGTCACCACCACTCGCATACCACACATTTGGGC
>JBALVP010000073.1:0-7738 GCA_036961395.1 Porticoccus sp. | reverse complement strand
CCGGCACATTGAGGTCTTCACGAATAAGAACTCGTTTGCCGGCCAAATCCAAATCCATCATTTTAATGACATTCAACGTCATGTTGTTCTCGCCTTCTTGTTAACAGGTCCTAGGTTAGCCAGTGCGTGACCAGCTCAACCATACGATTGGCATATCCCCATTCGTTATCAAACCAGATCAACACCTTCACTAACCGCTTCTGACTAACCCGGGTTTGGCTGGCATCGACAATTCCGCTACGGGGATCATGATTAAAATCACAGGAAGCCAGGGGCTCTTCGGTATAACCCAGAATACCCACCAAGGGGCCACTGGCTGCCTGCTGTAATACCTGATTCACAGCAGTAATATCTACCTCGGTTTTCAGTAATACCGATAGGTCGATGACTGAAACATTAATAGTGGGCACTCTCATGGCCTGAGCTTCAAAGCGGCCTTCCAGCTCAGGAAGCATCCTATCGATACCGCGAGCTAAACCCGTGTCCACGGGAATAATAGACTGCCCGGCTGCACGGGTTTTTCGCAAATCGGTGTGGTGATAGGCATCAATAATCGGCTGATCGTTCATTGCTGAATGGATGGTGGTGATCACCCCGCCTTCAACATCAAATGCCTCGTGCAATGTCTTAATCACCGGCACCACACAATTAGTGGAGCAAGAGGCATTAGAAATAATGGTTTCTTCACCACTCAGGCTATGCTCGTTGACGCCAAGCACAATGGTTGCATCTACGGTGGATTCTGCAGGTTGCGAGAACACCACTTTTTTAGCACCCGCCGACAAGTGTTGTTCTGCCGTTTCACGATCAGTAAATGTACCACTACATTCCAGCACCACATCAATATCTAAATCAGCCCAGGGCAGCTGTCTAATATCATCACTGTGGAAAATTGAAATAGCATCGCCATTCACCGTCAACACGTCATCAGCAAGCTCTACACTACCGGGAAAGCGACCATGGGTGGAGTCATACTTCGTTAAGTGGGCAATGGTTTTGCAGTCAGCGGGCTCATTGATAGCCACGACCTGAATTTTTTCATCCCCTTTGGACTCATAGAGTGCACGCAACACCGAACGACCGATGCGGCCATAGCCGTTAATCGCTGCGCGTATCAATACTGTTGCCCCTGCTGTAGATCCATTACCTATTCCAGTCGCTATTTCAGTCTCTATTAAAGCTGTGACTTAACAGCCTCAACAACATTTTCTACGGTAAAGCCAAACTGCTTCATCAGTTCACCACCGGGAGCAGATTCCCCAAATGTAGTCATACCTACAACACGGCCATCAAGACCAACAAATTTGTACCAGTAATCTGCATGGCCCGCTTCCACCGCCACACGGGTGCGAACACTCGGCGGCAATACAGTGTCGCGATAGGATGACTCTTGGGCAGCAAATATCTCGGAACAGGGCATGGAAACAACACGGACGTTAATACCTTGTGCAGACAGCTCATTAGCGGCATCAGTAGCCAACTCCACTTCAGAACCAGTAGCGATAATGATGGCATCCAGCTCACTGGATACATCACGTAATACATAGCCACCACGAGCAATATTGGCCAGCTGCTCTTTACTACGCAATTGAGGTGCTAAACCCTGTCGACTAAAGATCAACGCACTAGGGCCATCTTTACGCTCAATCGCACTCTTCCAGCACACCGCTGATTCTACGGTGTCGCAGGGGCGCCAGGTTTGCAGGTTAGGTGTAGAACGCAGCGAAGTCAGTTGCTCCACGGGCTGATGGGTCGGGCCGTCCTCACCCAGACCAATGGAGTCATGGGTGTAGACAAAAATACTTTTCTGCTTCATCAGTGCTGCCATACGAACAGCATTGCGAGCATATTCCATAAACATCAGGAAGGTCGCACCATAAGTGATAAAGCCGCCATGCAATGCGATACCATTCATCATGGCACTCATGCCAAATTCACGGACACCATAGAAGATATAGTTGCCGGAAGCATCGTCAGCACTAACACCTTTGGAGTCAGACCAAAGCGTCAGATTGGAACCGGCCAAGTCTGCAGAGCCACCCAGTAATTCTGGCAACAACGGGCCATAGGCATTCAGGCAATTTTGTGACGCCTTACGAGAGGCCACTTTTTCCATCGACTGCTGGCATTCATGAATATAAGCATCGGCCTTTTCACTGAAGTCTGCTGGCAATGCTCCAGTCACTCGGCGCTCAAACTCGGCAGCCAGCTCCGGGTGTGCAGCGCGGTAACTATTTAGCGTTTCATTCCAGGTCGACTGGACTGAGGAGCCTTTCTCGACTCCGTTCCAGCGGGCATAAATATCGGCGGGCACATCAAATGGCCCATGCTTCCAACCCAGTTGCTCACGAGCCAAAATAATTTCATCGGCACCCAATGGCGCACCGTGACAATCTTCTTTGCCCTGCTTGCTGGGAGAACCAAAACCAATAATGGTTTTACAGCAAATCAATGTCGGTTTATCTGTCTCCAGTCGAGCCACTTCGATAGCAGCTTTGATAGCTGTGGAATCATGCCCATCTACATTGGGAATGACCTGCCAGCCATAGGCCTCAAAGCGAGCTGGTGTGTCATCGGTAAACCAACCCTCAACCTCACCATCAATAGAGATGCCGTTGTCATCATAGAAGGCAATCAGTTTGCCCAACTGTTGAGTGCCTGCCAGAGAGGAAACCTCATGAGAGATGCCTTCCATCAAACAGCCATCACCGAGGAAACAATAGGTGTGGTGATCCACCACATCATGGCCGAGGCGGTTAAATTGGGCGGCAAGAATTTTCTCAGCCAGCGCCATACCTACAGCATTACTAAGACCCTGCCCCAATGGGCCGGTCGTCGTCTCTACACCAGGCGCATAGCCGTACTCTGGATGACCCGGTGTTTTAGAATGCAACTGACGGAAGTTTTTCAACTCTTCAATGGGGAGGTCGTAACCACTCAAGTGCAACAGGGAATACAACAACATAGAGCCATGACCGTTCGACAGCACAAAGCGATCGCGGTTAGCCCAGCTGGGATCAGCAGGATTGTGGACTAGGTAGTCATTCCATAGCACCTCTGCGATATCGGCCATACCCATGGGAGCACCGGGGTGACCACTGTTGGCTTTTTGAACGGCATCCATACTGAGCGCACGAATCGCATTGGCGAGGTCACGTCTGGTTGGCATCAAGAAGAGCTCCTGCTGGAAAAAATAGGGGGTTGAAGAGGGGCGCTATTTTCTCGTACTAGCGCTGCTCAGTAAACAGCCAGCAACGATCTTTTGATCTATATCGCCATTCATTCATATCTATTTTCAAGTCTACCCCCTAAATCTATATCAATATATTTTGATATAGATATTTGGCTGTGATAAAGTCCCCACCCATGACAAGTGCCGCCCAACCCATTGAAGAGCACTGCACAGAGCCTGTAGCCCTTCACACCGATACGCTAGCTGCCTTTTGTAAGGCTGCTGGTGACCCGTTACGCTTAGAAATCCTCCGTGTGTTACGACATAACGCCTACGGCGTTCTTGAGTTAAGCCAGCTATTCGAGGTTAAGCAGTCGGGCATGAGCCACCACCTGAAGGTCTTGGCCAATGCTGGGCTGGTTGCTACTCGGCGAGAAGGTAATTCAATTTTTTATCGACGCGCACCGCTACCTGTAGAACCTGCACTGCAGGAACTGCATCGTCATCTGTTTGCCACTATTGACCTACTGGAACTGTCTATCGCATTACAGCAACGTATTCGCCTGACCAATCAAGAGCGAACAAAAGCCTCTCGAGAATTCTTTGAGCAAAATGCTGATCGGTTTCATGCTAATCAAGACTTGATTGCCGGCTATACCCAGTACGGAGAAATCGTCACTGAATTTTTGGATGCCACGCCTGTTAAAAAAGAAGTGGTACTCGAAGTGGGCCCGGGAGAAGGAGGGTTTCTTCCCAATCTTTCCAGACGATTTACACAGGTTATTGCTCTCGACACCTCGGATGAAATGCTCAGCCGAGCTCGCAAGATAATAGAGGAGCAACGCCTAGCCAATGTACAGCTTGTTCACGGTGATACGACCTTGGCTCTTGAGCAACAGTTAGCGGCTAATTGCATTACTCTCAATATGGTACTGCACCACACACCAGACCCCGCGCGCATTTTTGAAGATTTGGCTCAATTGCTAACCCCTGGCGGGGTACTACTCGTTACTGACCTATGCCATCACGATCAAAGTTGGGCGCGAGAAGCCTGTGGTGATTTGTGGCTAGGATTTGAACCTGAAGACCTGAGCAACTGGGCATCTGCAGCAGGGCTAGTGGAAGGCGAAAGCCTTTATCTCGCTCAACGCAATGGTTTCCAGATTCAGTTGCGGCAGTTTTTTAATCATTCATGACTTATTTTACAAATACAGGAACAACGATTCATGTCTAGCTATAACCTGTTTACCTCGGAGTCTGTTTCAGAGGGCCATCCAGACAAAATGGCTGACCAGATTTCCGATGCGGTACTGGATGCCATACTTAAAGATGACCCCCATTCACGGGTGGCTGTAGAAACTATGGTTAAAACCGGGATGGCGATTATTGCCGGTGAGGTGAGAACAGACACCTACGTTGACCTGGAAGAAATTGTCCGCGGTGTGATTATAGACATCGGTTACACCAGTTCAGATGTAGGCTTTGACGGCGCATCTTGTGCCGTGCTCAATGCTATTGGTAAACAATCCCATGACATCGCCGTCGGTGTCGATGAAGGCGATACCAAAGAACTGGGCGCTGGAGATCAGGGCCTGATGTTTGGTTACGCCACCAATGAAACAGAGGTTCTAATGCCTGCACCTATCTATTACGCCCACCGGCTTGTAGAACGCCAGGCACACCTGCGCAAACATGGCGTACTGCCTTGGCTTCGTCCAGATGCCAAAAGCCAAGTGACCCTGCGCTATGCCAATGGAAAGCCAGTAGCTGTGGATGCTGTGGTACTGTCCACCCAGCATTCGCCCGACATTTCCCTCGCCGATTTACAGGAGGCGGTACGTGAAGACATTATTAAGCCGATCCTGCCGGAAGAGTGGCTGCATGCCGACACCAAATATCACATTAACCCCACGGGTCAGTTCATTATCGGGGGGCCCATGGGTGACTGCGGGCTAACTGGCCGTAAAATTATTGTGGATACCTACGGAGGAATGGCGCACCACGGTGGTGGTGCTTTCTCCGGAAAGGATCCCTCCAAGGTAGACCGTTCCGCGGCGTATGCGGGACGCTATGTGGCAAAAAATATCGTTGCTGCAGGACTAGCCGACCGCTGCGAAATACAGGTGTCCTATGCCATTGGCGTGGCAGAACCCACATCTATCAGCGTCAATACTTTCGGCACGGGCAAACTGAGTCATGAAGATATTGTCACTCTGGTGCGAGAGAACTTTGACCTTCGCCCCCAAGGACTGATCGACATGCTCGACTTGAAGCGCCCTATTTACCGAGCCACGGCCGCCTACGGGCATTTTGGCCGCGAAGAAGAGAGCTTCACCTGGGAAAAAACTGACAAAGCCGAGGTGCTCAAAGCCGCTCTTTAAATGGCCTGACTAATCGATCAAAAACTTCCAGATTATTGATTTTTAAGGAATAAATATGACCACCGCTAATAACGATATTTCTAATGACTATAAAGTGGCAGATATCAGTCTTGCTGAGTGGGGCCGCAAAGAAATTGCTATTGCCGAAACAGAAATGCCTGCACTGATGGCTTTACGTGAAAGCTATAAAGTGGAACAACCACTGGCAGGAACAAAGATACTTGGCTGCATTCATATGACCATTCAAACAGCGGTGTTGATCGAGACGCTAGAAGCTCTCGGTGCAGAAGTTCGCTGGACATCCTGTAACATTTTCTCCACTCAGGACCATGCGGCAGCAGCCATTGCAGCCAACGGAACGCCGGTATTTGCCTGGAAAGGCGAAACAGAAGAAGAATATGATTGGTGCCTGGAGCAGCAAGTCCTAAAAGACGGCCAACCCTGGGGTGCCAATATGGTGCTTGATGATGGGGGTGATTTGACCGCCCTGCTGCATGAGAAATACCCTCAGGTACTGGAAAATGTCCACGGCATCACCGAGGAAACAACAACCGGTGTTCACCGTCTGTACGACATGCTGAGCAAGGGTGAATTGAAAGTACCCGCGATCAACGTGAACGACTCCGTCACTAAGTCAAAGAATGACAATAAGTATGGATGCCGTCACAGCCTTAACGATGCCATCAAGCGTGCCACCGACCACCTGCTGGCCGGTAAAAAAGCATTGGTTATTGGTTACGGCGATGTGGGCAAAGGCTCAGCCCAGTCCCTGAACCAGGAAGGTATGATTGTAAAAGTCACTGAAGTCGATCCTATCTGCGCCATGCAGGCCTGTATGGATGGTTTTGAAGTGGTTTCCACCTATCAGGATGGCGACCCATCGAAGGGTGTCAATACTCAGCTACTGGCAACAACCGACCTAGTGGTGACCTGTACGGGTAACTACAACGTCTGTGATGCTGATATTCTGGCAGCACTGAAATCTGGCTGTGTAGTGAGCAATATTGGTCATTTTGATAATGAGATTGATACAGCCTATATGCGTAATACTTGGGAGTGGGAAGAAATAAAACCTCAGGTACACAAAGTATTCCGTCATCGTGAGACAAATGACCACTTACTGCTGCTTTCCGAGGGTCGACTGGTCAATCTGGGCAACGCCACAGGCCACCCAAGCCGGGTAATGGACGGCTCATTCGCCAATCAGGTACTGGCTCAGATTCATCTGTACAAGCAGGAATTTGCCAACCAGGGAGCAGCAACCAAAGCTGAACTACTACGGGTAGAAGTACTACCCAAAAAGCTGGATGAAGAGGTTGCAGCTCATATGGTCAATGGCTTCAGCGGTGTCATTACCCGCCTCAAGCCTGAGCAAGCTGAGTACATTAATGTGCCTATGAAAGGGCCATTTAAGGGCGATAGCTACCGGTATTAATCGTTGAGATTTCGCGCTAAACAAATAAGCCTAGCTAACAGGCATGAATAACGATAACGAACTGACAGACTATGACAAATCAACACATCAGCTTTGAGTTTTTCCCACCCAAGACCCCTGAGGGTAGAGAAAAACTTCGAAACACCCATCGTCAACTCGCCAAATTTCAGCCAGAGTTTTTCTCGGTAACCTATGGAGCCGGGGGCTCTACTCGTGAATTCACCCGTGATATTGTGCTTGAGATTCAGGGCGCTAGCTCCAATGCATCACCACATTTATCCATTGGTGGCGATAGCCGAGAATCCGTTTTAGAGTTACTCCAAAGTTACAAGGATGCAGGAATCAATCGCATCGTTACCCTGCGCGGTGACTTGCCCTCAGGCATGGGTGGTGCTGGACAACTTGTTTATGCGAATGAACTAGTGGGCTTTATCCGTGAGCACTTTGGCGACACCTTCGAGCTGTTGGTTGCTGCCTATCCAGAAATTCATCCAGAGTCAGAGAGCTACGAAAAGGATATTTACTGGCTGGGGAAAAAATTTGAAGCTGGTGCCAACCGTGCTATCACCCAATATTTTTATAACCCGGATAGCTATTTTTACTATCTGGACCAATGTGGGAAAGCGGGCATCGATCAGCCGATTATTCCCGGCATTATGCCCATCATTAATTATCAGAATCTCATTCGATTTTCTGATAGCTGTGGTGCGGATATTCCCCGCTGGATCCGCCAGCGACTTCAACAATACG
>JBALVP010000072.1:0-7806 GCA_036961395.1 Porticoccus sp. | reverse complement strand
ATCGGGTGGTCGGCCGGTTTTGATGTCATTGATGGTGCTATTTTTGTTACTGGCTATTTCTGGCTTGGGTGTGGCAGGTTGGTGGTTCTATCAGTTCCAACATCAGTTGCAACAGAAGGCGCCGCTTGTTCAGGAAAACCTGGCAAGTCAGCAGGCAGATATTCAACGCCTTGAAGAGCAATTGACTGAAGAGCGGCGAGAACGGCAGAGTCAACAGGCTGCATTGAGTCAGGCTACCTCCGAGTTGCAGTTAAATATTAATAGCCATGCTCGGCGTTTACGTGAGCTATCGACCACTTCACGAACTGATTGGTTGTTGGCTGAGGCAGAATATTTGATTCGCCTCGCTAATCAGCGTCTGCTCACCGAGCGAAATACAAAAAATGCCATAGCATTGCTGATCACTGCAGATGAGATATTGAGAGATCTGGATGAAGTGGGTTTGTTGGCAGTTCGGGGGGCTCTGGCAAAAGGTATCACCGCATTGAGGATGTCGCCCGGCATCGATAGGGAAGGGTTGTATCTGCAACTAAAAGCACTCTCTGAGCAGCTTGTACAGTTACCCCTGATTGCTCCGGAATTGTTGGAAGGCGATAGAGTAACCCTCGAGACTGAGAGTGTTACTGATGATGGCTGGCAGGGCCAGTTATTACAGGGCTTCTACCGGGCAGTGGATGGTGTTAGTGAACTGATACGCGTAAGGCGCCGGAATGCCCCGCTTGAGCCATTATTGTCTCCCGAAGAAGATCAATTCCTTCGCCATAATCTTGGCATGATGATGGAGCAGGCGCAGTTAGCTTTGCTAAGGGAAGAGCAGGCTGTTTACCAAGCTAGCTTGGCTAAGGCCAAAAAATGGTTAGGTGATTACTTTGAGCTGAACGAAGGGGCCAGCCAACTGGTTGAACAATTATCGCAACTGGAGCAACAAAATGTTGTTCAACAGTTACCCGATATTTCAGGTGGACTCGAGGTACTGAGAGACTATATAGATAGTCGACACAAGCGTCACAGCCTTGATAGCGTAGAAGAGCTAAATGGAGAGCAGCAGTGAGACTGTTGCTGTTGATGATTGCCTTGATCACCTTTATTGCTGGTTTTGTGGCTTGGCAGATGCTGGAAGGTAGTGGCTATGTCCTGATTGCCTTTGGCAATTACACAATCGATATGAGTCTTTGGACGCTCGTGTTGCTGATCTTGGTGTTGTGGGTTCTCGTGCGTTTATTGACGTGTCTGTTGCGGGCTATGGTTGAACCGGGACAGAAATTTTTGCGAAATCGTGTGTCTGTAAGGCAGCAAAGATACCGAAAACGTACAGCCAAGGGGTTGTTACAGTTTATCGAGGGTCGCTGGAGTCAGGCGCGCAATAACCTCAAACGTGCAGCAAAACATTCGGATATGCCTCTGGTAAATTACCTGGCTGCTGCCAACGCTGCTTACGAATTGGGTGATAAGGAAGATGCTAATCGCTTATTGGTAAAGGCAGAGCAGGTTGCTCCGGGTGGCGAGCTGGCTATTGGTCTGGCTCAGGCAAAAATGTATTTGCAGGATGAACGATACGAGGAAGCGCTCGCTATTTTGCAGCGGCTTCATCAAAGTGCATCTGACCACCCACTGGTGTTACGTCTACTGGAACGTGCTCATCGTGGTTTGAACGATTGGCGAAGCCTGGAAAAGTTATTGCCTGATTTGAGGCGTTTCAAGGTATATGACAAGCCGACGTTACTCAGTGTGGAATCTGAAGTTTATTCTTCATTGATGTTGGCCTTGGCGGGTCAAGCCAAGAGCAGTGGTAAATCAGATGATACGAAAGCGCTTATCCAGCTATGGCAAGAAATGCCTAGCGCTATTAGGGCAGATAAGCAGGTCCTTTTATCATATATTTCAAGCTTGCATCAGCTGGGTGAGTCGAATCTGGCTGAGAGTTTGTTACGTAAGTCACTGAAGACTAACTGGGATGATGCCTTGGTGAGGTTGTATGGCCTTGTGGGTGGAGATGATCCACAGAAACAGCTAATCATTGGTGAAGCTTGGCTTCGTGAGCGCCCTAATGATCCAGAGCTGATGTTGGCGTTGGGGCGTCTGAGTCAGCGTAATCAGTTATGGGGAAAGGCGAGGGACTACTTGGAAAGCTCTCTGGCTTTGAGGGCTCAGCCTGATGCTTATGCGGAATTGGCTCGATTGATGGTGCAGTTGGGCGAACATGAAAAGAGTGCCCAGTATTATCAGCAGGGTTTAATGCTTAGTGCACATGTGTAACTTGATTGGATAATGGGTTGAGCAATAAAAAAGGCGCCGTAAAGGCACCTTTTTTATTGTATGTTTACGCAATGGGCCGAGCAATTAAAGTTGAGGTCCTGCGTTGAGAACAGTTTCTGAAACATCAAATTTTTGGATGTTCTCCACAAATAGTTTGGCTAATTCAGATGCCTGCTTGTCATAGGCAGCTTTATCTTCCCAAGTTTCACGTGGGTTCAAGTAGCAACTGTCCACACCAGGCACGCTGGTTGGTATTTCCAAGTTGAGTCCTGGTAGATGCTCTGTGGCTACATTTTCTAAATCACCATTCTGAATAGCAGCGACAATGCCCCGTGTCACAGGAATTGGGAATCGCGATCCGGTGGCACCAGGTGCACCAGATCCACCAGTCCAGCCAGTGTTTACCAGATAGACGCGGCTACCGAAGTCCTCGATCTGTTTCATGAGTAATTCGGCATAAACATTTGCGGGACGTGGCATAAAGGGCGCACCGAAACAGGTGGAAAAAGCCAGCTGAATACCGGCAGCGGCACCCATTTCAGTTGATCCAACACGGGCTGTGTAGCCACTGAGGAAGTGATAGGCCGCGGCTTCCTTGGAGAGGATGGATACGGGTGGTAAAACACCAGATACATCACACGTCAGGAAGATGACATTTTTAGGTTCTCCTGCTCGGTTGTGCTCAGAGCGCATTTCTACATGTTCAAGCGGGTAGCTGCAGCGTCCGTTTTCAGTCAGGCTGGTATCGTCATAATCTGCGGTGCGGTTATCATCAGTAGGAACATTTTCTACAATGGCACCAAAGCGGATAGCTTCCCAGATAACAGGTTCATTTATTCGACTCAGGTTGATGGTTTTTGCATAGCAACCACCTTCCATATTGAACACGGCACCTTTTGACCAGCCGTGTTCATCGTCACCTATCAGATAGCGTTCAGGATCGGCAGAGAGTGTCGTCTTACCGGTACCAGAAAGGCCAAAGAATAGGCATACGTCACCGGCGCCGCCAACATTGGCGGCGCAATGCATGGGCATAACGCCTTTTTCTGGTAGCAAGAAGTTTTGTACAGAGAACATGGCCTTTTTCATTTCGCCCGCATATTTCAAACCGGCGATCAGTACCTTGCGTTGAGCGAAGTTAATGATGCCTACAGCTTCACTGTTGGTGCCATCTCGCTCTGGGTCACAGACAAAGTTAGCTGCATGGATAATCTTCCAAGGTTCTTTGTTGGAAGGGTTGTATTTCTCCGGGCGAATAAACATGTTGCGGCCAAACAGGTTGTGCCAAGCTGTTTCAGTGGTCACTTTTACTGGCAGGTAGTGTTCAGGATCCTGGCCAACATGAAGGTGAGAAACATAACGGTCTTGTTCGGCCAAATGGGTTGCTACACGCTCCCACAAAGCATTAAATTTATCTTGAGCAAAGGGGCGGTTTACAGGCCCCCAGTTGATATCATCCTGGCTGCTGGGCTCTTCTACAATAAATCGGTCGGCGGGTGAGCGACCAGTGCGCTTGCCCGTAACAGAAAGAAGGGCGCCGGTGTCAGTAAGATGACCTTCGCCATTTTGTAGTGCCAGCTCTATTAGCTCGGCAGAGCACAAGTCGGTGTAAACATTCACAGCAGAATCTTCGATTTGCGTCATCAGTATTAGTCCTGTCAGGGTGGTTCTGTTCGTTTTCTATGTTAGTTCAGTTGGCTTTCTACGCCCTACCGGGCAAAAAGGGAGGCAATTATGCCAGAAAAATATCCACTAGTGGAGCATTGGTGGGTTTTCACCAAAGAGTTCTGCAATATCTTTTTTGTTGAAGCGGTATTGCTGATGGCAGAACTGGCAATTGATGGAAATAATGCCTTGTTCTTCTAGGATACCATCGAGTTCCTCATGGCCGAGTGATAGTAATACCTTGGCAAACCGGCCTTCTGAGCAACTGCAAAAAAATTGTACTGGGTTGGGCTCAAACAGTCGTAATTCATCCTGATGAAACAAACGGTAAAGCTGTTCTTCATGGCTGAGGGTTAGCTGCTCTTCTGTTGAGATGGTGTCGGCAAGCTGTGTGGCGTGATCCCACAACCGTTGGTTTTCTTCCGGGCTCAACTCTAGTTGATTCGGTAGTGCCTGAAGTAGTAATCCGGCGGCTCTGGGCATAGCGCCGTGAATAGACTTTTTTTGAATATCGGCGCTTAGCCATATGCGCGTGGCCAGTTGCTCTGATTGAGCAAAGTAATCTTCCAGGCATGTGGCTAGAGAATCTGACTCTAGAGGAACCACGCCTTGATAGCGCTCTCCTTGGCTAGGGTCAATAGTCAGTGTCAGTGTGCCCTTTCCAATGAGGTCGGTAAGTGAGGCATTGTTGTCGTACAATCGGTCGGGGTCAAATTGGGCAATGGCTCGAAGGTTATGATGGCGGGTGCAATCAGCCATGATTAACGACAGAGGTCCTGGGCCTTGAGCTTGTAGGGCTATTACGCCATCAAACTTTAATGTGGCGCTTAGCAGTCCGGCGGCGGCAAGAAACTGACCCAGTAGCTGTTGGATTGTTTCGGGGTAGTCAGCGTTAGCAAGTACATCTTGATAGCTTTTTTCCAGCGTCAGTATTTCACCACGAATATCCGAGTGCTCGAAGATAAAGCGCTGAAGCTGGTCGGTGTGCGACATGGTGTTTGTTCCTATTCATAAGGCAGGAATAAATGGGGCGCGAAATTTAGGGTACTTTTAGAGGGTTGTCCAGCAAACTTCAGAATTCAGAAGTGAATCTGGGTTTTGTTTTCTCTATGTTTGATGTCTTCTCTACAACAAGCGTCTGGACATTATGTGCAGTGTCGCCTGATTTCTTCTGCCAGCTGATTGGCGCGTTGTTCTCGTTGTTCTTCAGTGACAATAATTTCATTACCATCGGCATCTTCAAAATACACGCGGCCTTTAAGTACTTGCAGATTATATTTTGCCTGCTGGCAAGCCCTTTTTACATTCTGATCCTGACGTTGTTGTTGTGCTTTTTGTTGATTCTGGAAGGCTTGCTCTTCGGGGGTTTCACCTTGAAAAACCTGCTGTAGTTTTTCAGTTTCTTCAGCACTGGAGTCTCGGTTAATGGGTGACATTTTGGAAGATACTTCTTCTGCTGTGGCTGAGCCCTCAGGCGGCTGATCTGAAAAGTGCAGTTTTCCATGGCTGTCTACCCAGCGGTAAATTTCTGCAAAACTCGCGGGCGCTAATATTGATACTAGTAAGAGTAGGCTAACAGCAATGATCAGTTTCATGATTGGTTATCCTCCTTGAAACGGTGAATCTGACGCCGCTGTTTTTTGTTTGGGCGTTGGTCCTGATATGAAAGAGATTGGTTTGCTGCTTTTCGTTCGGCAGTGCGTTGCTCATGCAGAGCAATGCTTTCAGCCGTTTCGGTGTAAAGTGTAGCTGCTTCTGTAGCACTGCGGCGCTGGTCCGATATACTGTCAACTACAACTGTTTTTTCATCCCATCCTTGGCGAATTTTAATGGTTGCGCCCAAGGTTGTTTCTTTGCTCGGTTTCGCTCTCTGGCCATCAACGTGTATTTTCCCACCCTCAATAGCGGTTTTTGACTGGGCGCGGGTCTTAAAAAAACGGGCTGCCCACAGCCATTTATCCAGGCGTACTTTTTGATGACCAATGTCGTTGTTAGCCATTGGGGAAAATCTCATCAAAGTGGGTAATGGCCTGAAACTCATCTATTATTCTTGGCTCCTGTTTGCTGTCGGGTTGATTGATCCCGAGCAGGTGTCCAATTCCATATTGTTGTGCTGAGTGGAGAACATCTATTGAGTCATCGATAAATAAGGTTCGACTGGGGTCAAAATGCTGCTGTGCAGCCAGTGCGTGCCAAAACAGTTGTGATTCTTTAGGGTGGCCAAACTCGTGTGATGAGTATATATGGTCCAATAGGTCTTCAATGCCTGTGGCCGAGAGCTTTAGTTCTAGGCTGAGGGGGTGGGCATTGGTAACCAGTACTCGTTGCTTTCCAGAGGCTCCAAGTTGCTTCAGAAACTCCAGTACATAGGGGCGCTCTTGAATGAGGTGATCGATTTCTTCTTTTAACTGACGAATGTTGACAGACAACTCTCTGGACCAATATTCCAGACAGTACCAGTCCAGAGTGCCGCGTTTATCATTAAAGAGGCCATGAAGCTCCCCAGTCGCTTTATTTGGGCAGATATTGTGGTGTTCGGCATAACGCTTTGGTAAGTGGGTGAGCCAGAAAAAATTGTCAAAGTGTAAATCCAGCAGGGTACCATCCATATCCAGTAGAACGGTGTCTATGTTATTCCAGTCAATATTCACGATTATAGGCAATGCATCAGCTTTTTCGATGTTATCAAGTATGCCCACAAAACCTGTTAGATTGAAGGGGTACCCTCCATGAGAAATCCCTGTAGGCTTTGGAGTAGAGCAGCTCCTTTTATATAGCCATTCTTTTGGTGCTCAGTCATAGGCTGACTTCTCACCTAAAACAAGTCTTCGGGACGTGCTTCTCCAGAAGAAGTGTCGTTATTAGTTGTGAATGGGTTGCTGTCGGCCATTGCCGGAACATGTTCCTTGCGGAAAATCTCAAATATGGCGTTGGCGTGTTCGGGTCCCACTCTTAAGCCAGTATTGGGATCAATTCGAACCATGACGATACCCTCTGGTTGTGGCCTGACGATGTCCTGTTTTCCTGCCAGAGCCGTTTTCATAAAATCAATCCAGATGGGAAGGGCAGCCGATCCACCGTACTCCCCGCGACCAAGTAGTAAGTTTTGATCAAATCCTAGCCAAGCAGTGGCTGCGATATGTGGGCTATAGCCAGAGAACCAGGCATCTCTTGGGCCATTAGTTGTGCCGGTTTTTCCTCCAATATCCGAGCGCTCCAAGACTCGGGCCCGCCTGCCTGTTCCTTTTCGGATTACATCCTTAAGAATAGAGTCGATTAGAAAAGCCACTCGGGGTTCAATTATTCTTGGTGCCACAGGTAGTTGTAGTTCTGCTAGTGATGGTTCGGTAGGTTGTTCTTCATCAGTCGACAGAACAGGAGGCAGCTGTGTTACTCCGAGTTCTGTATTGAGATCGTCCATTTTTGGGAGTGTTTCTGATGTGGTTGTTTCTTGTTCTGGTTGCACCGTTTCATTGGTAGCAATGTTGTTGTTTTCAGTGTTTGCCAAAGTCTGGTTACAGGTGTGGCAAACCGTCAGAGGGGCTGCCTGATAGACTATGTTGCCTTCTGTGTCCTCAATCCGGTCAATCAGATAAGGTTCAACTCGGTAGCCACCATTGGCGAGAATGGCGTAACCGGTGGCAATTTTCAGAGGGGTGACAGCATGACTGCCTAGTGCAAGGGATAGATCTCGAGGCAGAGCCGATCCATCAAAACCAAAGCGCTCTAAGCCATCAATCGCCGGATTGATACCGAGGCTGCGCAATATACGTATGGATATCAGATTGCGAGACCGGTAAAGCGCCTCACGGAAACGAGTTGGGCCGTAGAATTTGCCACCATCATTTTCTGGGCGCCAAGTGTTTTCCAGCAGTTTGTCATCAA
>JBALVP010000071.1:0-8397 GCA_036961395.1 Porticoccus sp. | reverse complement strand
CGGCCATTATAAGGAAATGGTACAAAATTTCACTTATTCGAAAGTATTATTCACATCAATATGATGAATACAGGTATTTGGTGCTACCCAATGATCTCAACAGAAGTAGGAACAAGACATACTTAGCTATGCAGGGAGATCTGATGTGCTGTAAGTATCTGGTTGATGGGTGTAGAGACGTACTCGTAGTTAAAGTAATCCTGGGTCAGCACATTTCGATCCCAAACGATAATATCCAGGTCAATCGTACGAGGGCCTGATTTATTTGCCCCTCGCTTTCTCCCTAATCGATCTTCAACCGATTTCAAGAAGGCATTGAAGTCATCGTATTCAAGATTGGTCTCAATTAAGTAGGCAGTATTGAGAAAGTCGGGTTGCTGGGTATAACCAACAGGCGTCGTCTTAATGATATCAGCAACGGCCAGAAGCCTTGTATCATTCACAAGCACCTCGTGTGATAAACGGATATTTTTTTCAGGATCAATGTTGGAGCCTACGGAAATAACAACCTGATGTAACCCCTGAGCATCAACAGATTGTTTCGTTTTCGCCACAGGCCTTACCCTAGTATCCATAGTTACAGAACAGCCCCATCACTGAATTGCTCCGCATGGCGCCCCTGATGATTCAGCCCCTCTCCGCCATCTACGATTAATACCTGCCCGGTAACAAACTCATTGTTTAATAGATAGTTCATGGCAGAAATCAAATCATCTACCCTGCCCTGTCGCTTTAAGGGAATACCGTCAATCCGCCAACTAACATAGTCATCAGTTCTCTCATCACCGGGCATGACCACACCTGGTGCAATGCCATTGATACGGAGGTGCGAAGCAAACTCTATGGCGGCAAGCTGTGTGAGCTCGGAGAGTGCTTTCTTAGATAAAAGATAAGCTGCGTAATGGTTTTGCTGAAAGGCAATTTTATTGTCCAGAATGTTAATCACATTCCCTTTAACACATTGATCAGCAAAGGCTGAGGTTAAAAGTAAGGGTGCAAAAAAATTGACAGAGAATTGTTGTTGCAAGAGTGCCATATCAGTATGGGCAATGGTTGCTGCTTCATAGACGGATGCATTATTAATTAAGACATCAAGACGAGAGAATTCATGAAGCACTGATTCAATCAACCCTTCTGGGCATCCTCCCGACAGATCAAACGAGAAGGTTTTACAGGTGACGCCGAGAGCCTTAATGGCCTCAGCAGCTTGCTCTGCATTGTCTGCAGACTGGTGGTAGTGCAAAGCAATATCATAGCCTGCTTCAGCCAAGGCATAGGCAAAAGAAAAGCCTAATCTTGTGGCACCACCGGTCACCAGTGCAGTTGGCCTTTCAATTAAATCCGACATTTTATGATCGTCTATGGGGTTTCAAGTTGCTCATAATTCCATTCTTAGGGAGAAGGATCAATGGTCAGTTTCTGACAAGAAGCGGTTAATAGACCGTTGTCGCTTATCCCTATTAGAAAAACCAACGAACATCTGTGGCACGGGGCGGTCATATAGCATATGAACTTTGTTACACTCTGTATCTCATACACTAACATGATATTGAAAAACTGATGCCTCCTATGCTGCGAACCATTTTTGCTCTATTGCTACTATGCCTTACGTCATTGGCTACAGCTGAGCTTGATTACACTCCAAATCAGGCGAAAACTGCGGTTGAAGTCATTGAGGAACTAAGTACCAAGCATTACCGCAAGCAGCCTTTAGATGATGCATTATCGAGTAGGCTGTTATATGAGTTGATAGATAATCTGGACCCCACTAAAAGCTACCTTCTACAGGAAGACATTACAGAGTTTCAGCAATGGGAAACACGCCTTGACGATATGTTCGGCAAGGGTGATTTAAGTCCTGGTTTTTTCATCTACAACCGCTATAACCAGCGTACGATGGATCGCCTACAGGCTAATATCAGCTTACTTGAAAGTGATTTTCAGTTTGATTTAACAAAAGACGAATACCTTCCCCTTGATGTAGATAACAACCAGTGGCCTGATACAACCGCTGACGCGGATGATGAGTGGCGAAAACGCATAAAAGAAGCCTATCTACGACTTAGACTTAATGATAAAGAACCAGAAGCGGCAAGAGAGCTACTGATAAAGCGCTACACCAATCTTCGTAAACAGCTAAGTCAACGTGATAGTGACGATGTTTTTCAGGTCATTATGAACTCTCTTGCCAGCTTATATGATCCGCATACTACCTATATGTCACCCCGTTCCATGGAAAATTTTCGAATTGCTATGTCCCTTTCCCTCACCGGTATTGGGGCTGTTTTGCAATTAGAAGATGAGCACACAAAAATAGTACGCGTTGTTCCCGGTGGACCTGCCGACAAACAGGGTATTCTTAAGAGTGGTGATAAAATTATTGCTGTTGGTCAGGGAGATAAAGAAAAGGTAGATGTCATTGGCTGGCGACTGGACGATGTGGTTGATCTTATTCGTGGCCCGAAAGACAGCACTGTAAGACTTGAGCTTATTCCCGCCCAAGGTGAATCTGCGGGAAACAGCCGGGATATTTCGATTGTAAGAGACAAAATTCAGCTAGAAGAGCAGTCCGCTAAAGCTGAGGTTATCGATGTTCAAACTGACACGGGAAAATACCGTGTGGGAGTGATTGAGATTCCAACCTTTTATCTCGATGTCGACGCGTACTATAACCGTGACCCCAATTTTAAAAGCACAACTAAAGATGTCGTACGACTCTTGGGTGAACTTGAAGAACAAAATGTGGACGGCATTATTCTCGACTTACGAAATAACGGTGGCGGCTTCCTGCAAGAAGCGACAACCTTAACGGACCTGTTCATTGATCCCGGCCCTATTGTGCAAGTCCAGCATTCTGATCAACTCATTTCCCGTAACTACCGATCTCGCGCTGATGCTTACTATCGAGGCCCTTTAGTGGTATTGATTAATCGCCTTAGCGCTTCAGCATCAGAAATTTTTGCTGGTGCCATACAAGATTATGGGCGAGGTCTGATTGTGGGCGGTCAGAGCTTTGGGAAAGGCACGGTACAGGTTCAATTACCCGTTCGTGAAGGACAGCTAAAGCTAACGGAATCCAAATTTTACAGGGTCTCAGGAAACAGCACACAGCACCTTGGCGTAGTTCCGGATATCCAGCTACCCTCCTTCTTCGATACTGAGAAGGTTGGAGAGAGCAGTGAAGATAATGCGTTACCTTGGGACCGAATCCCTGCGGCACCACACCGTACCTACAATCTGGCTCGGGTGCCTATACAAACCCTCCAAGAGCGGCACGAGTATCGGTTACAAAAGGATCCTGACCTGGTTCACTTGCATGGTGAGTTAGTGCTGATGAAAAAGCGTCAGAGCGTGAAACAGTTATCTCTCAACGAAGTAAAAAGACGTGAGGAGGCTAAGGAATACGATACCGAAATACTGACGCTAGAGAATAATCGTCGCCAAGCCAAAGATTTTCCCGCCTATCTATCCATTGAAGAATGGCGAGCAGTTGAGGAACCCGAAGAGGATGACCGACCCCTCCCTGAGAGAGACCCTATTCTGTATGAAGTGGGAAATATCATGTCGGATTATATGAACTTGGCTAACCCCCCAACACGTCAAGCTCAACAGCCCTAATGAAGATTGTTTCTTTTAACGCGAACGGCCTCCGTGCCCGATTACACCAACTTGAGGCCATTATAGAGAAGCACTCCCCTGATATTATCGGTCTGCAAGAGACCAAGGTAGTTGATGAGCAGTTTCCTCTCGATAAAATAAAGCAACTTGGGTATGACGTGATCTATCATGGGCAAAAGGGTCACTATGGTGTTGCCCTCCTCTATCGTCTACCTCTACTGAAGAGCCAAAAGGGGTTTCCTTCAGATGGGGAAGAAAGTCAGAAACGACTTATCTATGGGCAATTTGAGGTTAATGGAAAAAAACTAAATATTTATAACGGCTATTTCCCTCAAGGCGAAGGTCGAGACCATCCCCAAAAATTCCCCTGTAAAAAACAGTTTTATGCCGATTTGTTGTCCTGCTTGGAGGATAACCATCAAGCCGATGAGCAGGTGTTGGTGATGGGCGATATGAATGTGGCCCCCTTGGATATCGACATTGGTATTGGTGATGACAATCGAAAGCGTTGGCTACGCACGGGCAAATGCTGTTTTCTTCCAGAAGAACGTGATTGGCTTGAAAAGCTCGAGGAATGGGGCCTGGTTGATAGTTACAATCACTTTTACCCCGCTGAGCTTGATCGTTATAGCTGGTTTGACTACCGTAGTCGCGGATTTGAAAGAGAACCTAAGCGCGGGCTTCGTATCGACCTTATGCTTGTCTCTAAGCCACTCATGGCTATTTCTTCGGAAGCAGGCATAGACCATGAGATTCGAGCGCAAGAGAAGCCCTCGGATCACTGCCCAATCTGGCTCAAAACAACTCCATAATCTGTACATAGAACCTATAAAATCAGCCTGCTTCGTCAACCAATGCTTCACTTGCACGTTTTAAAGATATGAGAGCCAAAAATCGAGGAGTTCTCATGAAAAATCTCGCTATGATTAGTTTGCTGACGGTATCACTGGCTATGGCTGCAGTGCCAACCTTGGCCAAAGACCGCCATTACGGTCAGGACAAACACCGTGATAGCGTTAGTACTCGTCAACATGACGGACGCTACAATGATGGCAAGCATTACAAACGATCTGATGAACACAGGCGTTATTATTCAGGGCAGAAGTACAGCAGTAAATCTAAACATCAATATCGTCACCATCACTATTACAATCCTCGTCAGTATTATGGTCATCCTCGCTACTATTACCGGAGTAATGACTATGTAGAGGACTATTTTACAATTTTGGGGGGCTCAATTCTGATCAACGAATTGTTGTACCACTCACATGATGATCATTAACTCTTGCTGAATGAATCATGTTATTAGATATTGAGATGATCGGTACTGACACCGGTGGTGATGAAAGGAGCATGACACTGGAACGGCAACCGCTTGAGAACTTTCTGGTATCGGTAGAAAGACGTGCATATGGCATCGCTTTTGCCTCGCTTGGTCACCGTGAAGATGCATTGGATATCGTTCAGGAGTCGATGACCCAACTAGTTGCTCGTTATAGCAACAAGAATCCTGATGAATGGAGACCCTTGTTTTACAAAATCCTACAAAGCCGTATCAATGATCTACACCGGCGCCGTATTGTTCAGAACAAGGTCAAAGGTTGGCTTACAAAATTCCGTAATAAAGAGGATGGTGCTGAGTCTGAGGAAGACCCTATTGAGAATGTACCCGGGCCGAACAGTACATCTCCTCATCAGCAGCATGAACGAGAGCGGCAGATGGACGTATTGCAACGTGCCGTTGCGGCTCTCCCCTCCCGTCAGAAACAGGCTTTTATGCTACGGTGTTGGGAGGGGTTCAGCACGGCAGAAACAGCCATAGCGATGAAGTGTAGTGAAGGTAGCGTGAAAACCCATTATTCAAGGGCTATTCACAGCATCAGGGCAACACTAGGAGAACATTGGTATGAGTGACTTTGAAAAGAAAATGCAGGAAGTTCTGCGTCATTCAGAGCGCGAACTGGATTCCGGCACAATTCAACGCTTAGCTCAGGCCAGAGCACAAGCTCTGGACATGACGAGCCAGCGCCGGACACCGCGATTCTTTGTTCCTGTGACAGGTATGGCTTTGGCCTCAGTATTGGCATTGGTCTTGGTTTTGTCGCCCGGTTTGCAGGACTCCCATCAGAAACAGGGTGACGTTTTATTGAGTGAAGGGTTAGACCTCTATGAAGACATGGAATTTTATTCTTGGTTGGCGAGTGAAGAAAATAACTTGCAAGGTTAGGATGTAGCCATGAATGACACCCAGCATCGCTATGTTTCCCGGTACGCCCTATTGTTGGCGCTACTCGTTGTGTCAATACCACCGGCTATGGCAAATAAGTTGAATACGAATTGGTCCACTTCTGAAGCTGATACTCAGGGAAGATTGGTTCTCTGGGGAACGGCCTATGACTATGACTGGATTGATATGTATCCGGCGGTACATTATGAGCGAGTGGAGCTCGCTGACAAGGGTGGAAAATCAAGTAAGTATCCTCATGGCAACAACCATAAGCGTTATCAGAGCCTCACACCTGAGGAACGTGATAAGTTGCACAAGCGTCGCGAAGACTTTAAATCGTTACCACCGGAAGAACGTGAACGAATCCAAAAGGCACGGGAGAAATTCCATAATATGTCGCCCGAGGAACGTCAGCGGTTAAAAGATAAATGGCGATCAATGACACCCGAAGAGCGGCAGCGTGCCTATAAATATAAGAAAAAAAGGGGGCGAAGTGACTGATATAGGTATAGGTCTCATTAAGTACAGCTATAAAAAAACCGGCCATGATGGCCGGTTTTTTTAGCTATAGAAAAAATCAGAGCTTGGTATTCAGCTCTGGCACCACATCAAATAAGTCAGCAACCAAACCATAATCAGCCACCTGAAATATGGGGGCTTCTTCATCTTTGTTGATCGCTACGATCACTTTACTGTCTTTCATTCCGGCTAAATGTTGAATAGCACCTGAAATACCTACGGCAATATAAAGATCAGGTGCAACAATCTTGCCCGTTTGACCCACTTGCATATCGTTGGGGACAAAGCCCGCATCAACAGCAGCACGAGAGGCACCAACAGCACCACCCAATTTGTCGGCGAGCTTTTCAAGTAGCTGAAAGTTATCGCTGCTGGCCATCCCTCGACCGCCTGAAATAACCACCCGAGCTGAAGTGAGCTCAGGGCGTTCAGAAACCGCCAGTTCTTCACCAATAAAACTCGAATTTCCTGAGTCATGAACACTGGTCAGTGCTTCAACACTGGCCGCGCCGCCCTCTGCTGAAACCGGATCAAAGGCAGTCGTTCGTACCGTCAACACCTTGATCGAATCACTGCTTTGAACGGTGGCTATAATATTGCCGGCATAAATAGGCCGTTTAAACGTATCAGCACTTTCTACACTGCTGATATCGGATATCGCCTGAACATCTAATAAGGCCGCGACACGAGGTATTATATTTTTCCCCGTGGTGGTTGCTGGAGCAAGTATGTGAGAGTAACTCCCTCCGATTTCAGCAATTAAAGGGGCGATATTCTCAGCTAACCGGTGCCCATAAGCTGGATTGTCAGCCACCAGTACTCGCCCCACGCCAGAAATTTTGGCGGCTTCATTGGCTGCATCGCTACAATCAGCCCCGGCAATTAATAGGTCAATATCACCACCAATGGATTGAGCCGCGGTAACAGTATTGAGTGTTGCTGGTTTCAGGCTACTATTGTCATGCTCGGCAATTACTAAAATACTCATCCGATCACCTTCGCTTCATTTCTTAGTTTATCCAGTAGGTCATCTACATTGGCTACCTTGATACCCGCAGCACGCTCAGCTGGTGGCTCAACCTTCAATGTGGTGACACGGGGTGTTGTATCGACACCAAGCGCTTCAGGAGCGGTGGTATCCAAAGGCTTTTTCTTGGCCTTCATAATGTTCGGTAGTGAAGCATAGCGCGGTTCATTCAGCCGTAGGTCTGTAGTCACGATCGCGGGTAGACTTAGGCCCACTGTTTGTAGGCCACCATCAACTTCACGTGTCACTTTAGCTTTGCCACCCTCGATAATGAGTTCAGATGCAAATGTACCTTGTGGAAAACCCGTTAGGGCTCCTAGCATTTGGCCCGTCTGGTTATTATCTCCATCAATGGATTGTTTGCCCATTAGAATGAGGTCAGGCTCTTCTTGGTCACAAATAACTTTAAGGCACTTGGCTATTGCCAGTGGTTCCAAGTCAGTATCCGACTTAATCAAAATGCCTCGGTCTGCACCCAATGCCAACGAAGTACGGATTTGCTCCTGGGCCTGTTGTGGGCCAATGGAAACAGCGACAATTTCTGTAGCGGAATCCTTTTCCTTAAGACGTACAGCCTCTTCAACGGCTATCTCACAGAACGGATTAATCGACATTTTTACATTGTTCAGATCAACACCTGAGCCATCAGCTGTTGGACGTACTTTTACGTTGTAATCAACAACGCGTTTGACCGCTACAAGTACTTTCATGGAATACCCTTTAGACATGGTCCGTTATGTTGGGGAGGCTAAGATAAACCTCAGAAAGGCCGTAATGATGCAGCCCTGACGCTTTCAAATCAAGGTAACGGTATGTTTTATCGCTGACTATTGGGTACCGACTTATGGGTCACCAAATCTGCATAGCACCCACGGGTTAGACAAGCTAAACTCGGCTTTTCAAGATGACCTCCGTGCCATCACCAAAATCAGTACCTGAAGGAGAATTCCGTGGAACGTGAATATATGGATTACGATGTGGTTATCGTCGGAGCGGGCCCGGCCGG
>JBALVP010000070.1:0-8465 GCA_036961395.1 Porticoccus sp. | reverse complement strand
CATTCGATGCTCGACATCGCCCTTCTGCCCATCAAGCACCAACATTCTGCTCCCGCACCGATCGGCCGTTGGCTGACGCGCTATCAACTCATCGGGAAGGCGGTAATAAAATTGTTCTCGGCGCATTGTGGGCTATGGATCACTGGCTATTATATGAAAAGGCCGCAAGGGTAATTGAAATGGGCAAACAGAGCCAGTCCTGAGACTTGCCCCTAAAGGGACGACACTATCCGCACTGACCTCTTGATTATGCAAAGACCACTGCTATAATCGCGCTCCTGTGCCAGAGTGGTGAAATTGGTATACACAGGGGATTCAAAATCCCCCGCCCTTAAAAGCGTGTCGGTTCGAGTCCGTCCTCTGGTACCATTTTTAAACCCTGGCGTAAAACCCAGGGTTTTTTATTGCCCCCAGTCCGTAGGCTCAACTTATTACATCTTCCCCTAAATGAGCCTAACAATTACAACCTTACTTTTCTTTTTTATACCAAGGCTTGGCATTACGCCAGTCGTCATCCTCAAGATTAAACGTCTTACTGTGTTGATCTAGCATTTCATTCTGCGCATTAAAACCAGGACCCCACTCCCCGTCTTTAATAAATTTAGTCATTGGCGAGGCACGTCCTTTAACCGGTGGCGCTTGCCTTGTTGGTCCCGGGACAGCATTGGCATTTTGCGTGATAACCGCCATCCGCTCGGTCACTTTTTCGGGGGTGATATTCCAGACCATCAGGTCAACGGCCATAGATAGTGAACCACTATACGTAGAACGAATACCATCTCTCACTGAAGTGCCCAACTCTTGCTGATGATGGTAAGCAACCGCGTGGCGAGGTTTGATTGTGCTCATAATTTTACCAAAAGACGGTCCCGAGGTATGAAACTCACAGCACATACGCCAACTTAACTGTGGTGGCGAATTCATAGTCCGCACATACTCGGCCGGATTCGCAAAAGCCTCATGGATGGCAAAATCAGCACCAACGGCATACTTCACAAGCCATTTATTGGGCGAGGTGTCACCGCCAAACACCAACTTCATACCTTCGTATTCAATGATAAAGCTAACCGGGCCATCACCGGCATGAATGGCAGGGATAGAGTGAACGACAACGCCCTTCTCGTTATAGATAACTTCATTAATGCCCTTGTAATCAAACTGACTCACTTCAATGTGACCAGGGGCTGGATTGATCTTATATGCGCGGGTTTGATAATCCCAGTTATTCGCTTTAAGGAAGTACTTTACGGCATTTTTCGTGCCCATATCATCTGTTTCACCACTGGGACCCCATACTCTAAGCGCTCCGGGACGGCCGGATGTCCAGCCACCCGCCCACAGAGCCCCCAGATCACCCCAGTGATCAGTATGTAAGTGTGAGAGGAAAACCTTATCCAAAAACTCGTAAGGAATCATTAAGCCTGTGAGGTTACGCATCGAGCCGGTTCCTAAGTCAAAGATCAACTTTTCACCATTGCCAAACTCGAATAGCCAACAGGAACTTGCCTGAGAAATACGCTGATCAGGCATACCGGTACCACAGGCAATAACACGAACTTCTTTTTTAGCCAGTGCTTCGGTGCCCGGGTAATAGGCATAACGGTCCGGCGCTGTTCCAGCGGGATTTTTAACAACACCCGCAGCAAACACTGACAAACTAAAAAAAGCAGCAAATACCGCGAGAATAATTCTGGTGGAAACCATCATCGTGAATCACCTATCCGTTGTTGATCAACAGGTTATATTTAAGTATGCGTACAGTAGATATCTTAGTATCAGATCAATAAAAAGCCCGCTTTTATAAGCGGGCTTTTTTGTTGGCGTCTGAACAGTTGGCAGGCCTAATCATACTATATGTGTATCTAGGTACTTATTAACCTCTGATTCAACCATCCCCTTCAAGGCCATCATCAACAACCCCAACTTTACATCTACATTGACCGTCGACTCATCAAAGCTCACTTTGGCATCAACACTACTGTATTTGTAATGAACCAAATCGCCTTCCAAGCAATAATCTCCACCAAATTTAGCTTTTAACTTCTGCCCCAATTCTTCCGTCATAGCCCTCAATTGGACCTTATCCATACTATGACTTCTCTGAATCTGTATATGGCTCACCTACTCTCCCCTTATAGTTATCATTATCAAGGTAGCGACTAAATAACACCCTGTGATTAGGATGCTAGCCTTGTTTATCCCGCTGGTAAAGTGCATTGCACTCCTTCATAAACTGTCGCTGATAATCTCCCATGTAAGGAGCCAATAGCGTCATAATTTGAAGTATGGCGCTCTGAATAAAGTTGTGCTGATCCAACTGCCGCTTGCGTAGATTTTGAAACTCAAACCAATGCGTATAGATCAGCATCATATTGTCAGCCAACTGATCAATACGTATTTCTGTATCCTCGGTAGCCAGCACACCATCATCAAGCAAGTTCTTCAACATAGTATGAATTGACTGATATTGTTGCTCCACTAACCGACGAAAGCGGTTATCAATCCCTGTATATTTTTGTAACAAATCAGTGATGTTTCGAAAGAAAAAACGATAGTGATAGATATATTCCAGAACTACATACAAATGTAGCCAGTGCTCCTCTAACGTATCACCTGCCTCCTTGGTATCCTTTAACAGTAGAACAATACCTGCCTCAAACTGCTCATAAAGGGCCGCTACAATCTCTTCTTTGCCCTTAAAGTGGTAATAAAGATTACCAGGGCTAATATCCAGCTCATTTGAAATGTCTACCGCTGAAAGATTTGCCTCCCCTTCTTCATTAAATAGTCGGAGGCTTACTTCTAAAATTACGTCACGCCTTTTCATAACTATTCCAATGAATGACTAGAAAAAATTTCATATTTATTGAAAGTAACCCCGTTATTAGTATGCCTTTTCTAAAAACTTCCCTTACTGTGGCCACTATATACCGGAGATAAACGCTCCAACCAAACAACTCAAGGAGATACTACTATGGCTGACTTGAAGAATGCTATTGACAAGACAGAGGAGCTGGCTCGAAAAATCTGGCTAGCAGGGCTTGGTGCATACGGCCATGGTCTAACCAACGTGCATGACGGCTACGACAAAATGAACGACCAGACTCGCCGTTTTTTTGATGATCTGGTTGACCAGGGCACCAAGATTGAAGCCGATGCTAAAGGTGCATTGGATAAAACTGGTGACAAGCTGAAAGAACAAGGTCAAAAACTGAAAGATCAAGGCGAGAAATTGAAAGCCCAAGGCAAAACTATTCGTGAGGAAGGTTTCAACCTGAATGTTAGCGCCCGAGTTGAAGAAATCCGTGAAAAAGTAGCCTCCAAGCTAACCATGCCTTCTCTTCCTTCGTTCAGTAATGATGACAAACTAAACGAACTGAACAACAAGCTGGAAAAACTGATTGATGTAGTTGCTAAGATCTCAGCAGCGTCTAAAACGACCACAGAAGCTGAAGAAAAACCTGCGCCCAAGAAAAAAGCGCCCGCTCGTAAAGCTGCACCCAAAAAGAGTGAAGCTAAAAGTGAAGCTGCTGCATAACTGTTTGTTTATACCCCTCGCTCACTATGAGCAACTAGTGCCACAGGCTGCTTCCCAGAGGTCTGATGTTACAGGCTACCTATTTTTGGTGGCCTTTTTTTTGTCCTGGATTTGGTCTTCACCTTACCTCAAGCACCATGAAAGCTTCAAAAGCATGTGTACCCCCAACGTGGATGGCCACGGCTTGATGTCCAGCGAAGTAGACTACGAGCTATACATCAATTCGCAAGAGCTTACGCTTGGACTAATCTAGCAATTCTGAATTGGTCAGGTTTTTGATAGAATCCTCGACCAGCCCGACACACATAGAAGAAAATCTCGAGTTTACGATCAACTTTGCTAAAAACACCACTGAGAGCTTCACCTTTGAATATCGAAACGACTGAACCACTTCACACTGCCAACCTATTCCGCCGCCTGATGGCTATGGTTTACGATATGTTTCTACTCATGGGCATCAGTTTTGCCTATGGCGTTATCGTATTGTTGCTTCGCTTGCTCTTTGGGGAAGACACCATGGAGCCGCCCCATAGCATGGTGCAACTTATCATCGCTTTAGGTTTGTGGCTTTGTTATGCACTATTTTACATATGGTGTTGGCGCCGAACCGGTCAGACGCTCGGTATGAAATCATGGCGTATTCAATTGCAAGGTCGAGACCAATTAACACCTAGCTGGCAAGAATGCTGGCTTCGCTCGGTGCTCGCTCCTTTATCATTGATGGCCCTAGGTATTGGCTATTTATGGTGCCTAATTGATGAAAATGGACACTGCCTTCACGATAACTTCAGTAATACCCAAGTTGTCCTGCTACCCAAAAACTCCTAACAGGGTAAAACATAGCCCATCACGCGGCCCGGCGTAGCAGAACAAAACCTATCAGACAACAAACTAAAGCGGGAAAGATCACCGCCAGAAGCGGTGGAAACCCAAAGACAACACTAGCAGGGCCTAGTAGATCCTGGCTCGTACGAAACACCAGCCCCACCACGACACCAGCGAAAATACGATACCCCATGGTGACCTGCCGAAGAGGACCAAACACAAAAGAGATGGCAATTAACACTAAACTCACAATGGTTAAAGGCTGCATTGCTTTATCCCAGAACACCAACTTATAACGAGAGTTATCCTGCCCCTGCGCCTTCAAGTACTTGCTGTAGCCGTACAGGCTACGCATAGCTAATGATTCTGGTGGCATCACTACAAGGCGGAGCAAATCGGGTGATAGATCCGTCTCCCAATCACGGAGGACAAACGAAGCAACTTCAGTACGATCCCCAAGAAAACGAGTAGTAGAACCATGTTCTTCAACCCAATGATCCCCTTGATAGGTAGCCCGTTTAGAAAAGCTGGACTCCTGCAGAAAGTGATTTTCATCGAAACGGTATCGAGTCACACCAAACAATACGCCACCAGGATACACCGCATTAAAATGCATAAACTCGTGGCCTTCCTTGTTCCAAAAACCACTCGTTGACTCTTGGGCACCTTTCCCACCCTTCAATAACATCCTCCGGCTCTCTGCATACTGATCTGCATAGGGAACGATGAATTCACCAAATAATGCGCCCACGACTATCAGCACCAAGACAGGTCGAAGCACCAACCCAACAATATGCAACACAGATACACCCGCCGAACGTATCACCACCAACTCAGAGTTGTTGGCCAAAGATCCGAGCCCAATCAAACAACCTGTCAGACAGGCCATGGGAATATGTTCATAAATTCGTGCAGGCAAGGTCAGAGCCACGTAGATCATTACCTGATTAAATGTGTACTCATTACTGATATCACCAACACCATCGATAATGGCGCCCATTGCATCCAATGCCACAATGACCAGAAGCACTAATGCTATGGCGCCAATAACAGCAGAGGTGATATACCCAGATATTCGCCTCATCCGTTGCTATTCCCAAAGTATCGAATAAACAGTCTTGACACCCTGTGCTCAGAGTACCCACGCTGCATTATCTGTTGAATAATCACTGGTCGCCCTAGCAGTAGCAAGGCAATCAAAAGAAACAACCCGTGAACCCCCCACAACCCCAACAACGAAGAAAGCTTTCCATCTTCAACGGCCCCCCTGGCGCCATTGAGCATCACAAGATAAACAATGTAGAGCAAAATCGCTGGCAGCATTTTAACAAATCGCCCCTGACGAGGGTTTGTTTTACTCAGGGGAATGGCTATTAGTGTCATAACCAGAACTAAAATAGGTACTGAAAAACGCCACTGAAGTGCCGCCACATGGGCCAACTTTTCTGATGCCATCAACTCCCCTGTGGGCATCGTATCGGAGGTGTGTCGACTATGATATTTTTTCGGCTTACTCAAGCGCTGCCCATACTCCTCAAAATGGGTCACCTGGTAATCTGCTTTACCGGGTACGCCCTGAATTCGGTAGCCATTCTCTAATACTAAATAGCTTGGCTTGTCAGGGGCTGAACGACTCTGGTGACCCGTCTCTGCAACCACTAAAACCAGCTGCTGCCCTTCCGGTGCATCAGGGTTGTTTTCGGCCATAAACACATCACGCATTTGCCCTTCTTTGCTGACCTCTTCTGCATAGGTGACGGCCTTGCCGCCCTGTAGCGGGTAAAAATGAGTCCCCACCATGGCATCTAGCTCACCTCGCTCTTTCTGTGCCGTCAACAATGCCTCAGCCTTACGCAAGCCTGCGGGACCGACATCCAGGCTCAACCAACCCACCAATAGAGCAATGAGCAATCCCGGTATCATGGTATAAACGACTAGCTGGCTCGGACTCATGCCACAGGCCGTCATCACCGTCATTTCACTTTGAACATAGAGGCGACCATAGGTCAGCAAAACGGCCAGAAAAAATGCCAAGGGCAAGATCAACTCTAAAAAACCGGGCAGACGATAACCAATAATGGCTAACAGAATTCCCGCATCCAACTCCCCTGCTGCAGACTGCGCCAGATATTTAACAAAGCGTCCACTGACAACAACCATTAACAACACGGTGCAAACAGCAAAGGTCGAGGCCAGCAAGTCACGGGCAATATAGCGAAATATGAGCAAAGGTGGTTTCCTGTTATGCTTCGTGCGTTATCGCATTCATCGTCAGACAATTATCCAGCTTTACACTGAGTTTGTCTTGTAAAGCATGACCCTATTACACGCCCCCTGCCAACAACCGGAGACACCATGGAATTTACTGCCAGCGCCTGCAATCTACTGACCCTAAAAACTGATTGTCTTGTCATTGCTCTTGGACATGGTGGGGTAGATAACCCCACACTCCAATCCATCGACAACGCCACTGGCGGTTTAGTTTCTCGGCTGCTATCAGGTGGTGATATTAAAAATACCATTGGCAGCTCCCTGTTAATCAACGAACCTCCTGGGCTGCCAGTAAAACGTCTGTTAATTCTAGGCAGTGGTAAAAAGGCTACCAATGAGCAATCCTTCCTAGAACTTGCCGCCAACCTTGCTAACAAGCTGACAAAATTACCCATCAAATCTGCCTACATTTCAATGGGGCATCTTCAAGTTGAGCATCGAGACAGCATCTGGCAGGCCCAGCAGCTGGCTTGCAAACTGGTAGAGGCCACCTACTTATTCAACCCCTTTAAGTCCAAGAAAAAATGCCTCTCGTCACTAAAAAAAGTGACGTTAGTAACACCCTCTCGAAAAGAACTCGATACACTAAAAAACACTCTCAATATGGGCAAGGCAATTGCCAATGGCGTGAACCTCGCACGAGAGCTGGGGGATCTACCAGGAAATATCTGCACGCCATCCTATCTCGCCAGTCAGTCCAGAAAACTCGCCAAAAAGCACACGAAGCTCAGCTGCAAGGTTCTCAATGAAAAGCAAATGAAGACGCTTGGAATGGGTGCACTCTTATCAGTGACCGCAGGCACCATCGAACCAGCCAAGATGATTGTGCTTGAGTATCTGGGAGGCAAGCCCAGTGACAAACCGATCGTACTGGTGGGCAAAGGCGTCACCTTTGACTCCGGGGGTATCAGCCTCAAACCTGGTGGAGCCATGGATGAAATGAAATATGACATGTGTGGGGCCGCCAGTGTACTCGGGACATTCTCTACCTTGATTGAGGCGGGGCTGCCGATCAATGTGATAGGTATTATCCCCGCCGTTGAAAACATGCCCAGTGGAACGGCGACGAAACCCGGCGATATTGTTAAAAGTATGTCTGGCCAGACGATTGAAGTGCTTAACACCGATGCTGAAGGTCGCCTGATTCTGTGTGACGCCCTCACCTACGCTGGCCGATATAAACCAAAAAGTGTTATTGATATCGCCACCCTCACAGGTGCTTGTGTCATGGCATTAGGCAGCCATGCCTCTGGCATTCTCAGCAATAACGACACACTGGCCGCTCAACTTGAAACAGCAGGCCAAACAAGTGGCGACAGAGTCTGGCGACTGCCACTTTGGAACGAATACGACAAACAACTTAAAAGTAACTTTGCTGATATGGCAAATATCGGTGGCCGCCCTGCCGGCACTATCACAGCAGCATGCTTTCTGGGGCGCTTTACCAAAGACTATCAATGGGCGCATTTAGATATCGCCGGTACTGCCTGGAAGAGTGGTGGCAACAAAGGGTCGACAGGTCGCCCGGTACCGCTGCTAACACAATACCTCTTGGAACAAGCTGGCCAATGACCAGTATTAATTTTTATCGCATCAACGGTGATTTTGATGCAACGCTACATTTGGCTTGTAAGCTAGCTGAAAAAGCCTTTCAACAGGGGCTTACTATTTTGCTACATACCGCAGATGAAGCTGTTTCCCAGCAGCTCGACCATTTGTTGTGGTCATTCAAACCCACCGCCTTCCTGCCCCATGAGAGTGAGCTCAATCCAAAAGAAAGAATATCCATTTGTCACCAGGATGATCCAGGCGACCATCACGGCCTGTTAAT